>CAZPWV010000057.1:0-3453 GCA_964590825.1 uncultured Rhodobacter sp.
CTGGTTGAGCGCGGGGCTCATCACGAAAAAGGTCAGGATCAGCGCAAAGCCGATATAGACCAGGCCGAATTCAAACAGCACCTTGCCGCGCGAGGTTTCGAGTTGCTGATACAGGTGGACGGTCTCGCGGGTGCTGTCGAGCAGCGACAGGATCTGCCCATCCACCGTGCGCGAGACGTAAAGGTAGCGATCGACAAAGGCCTCGAGCTTTATCAGGGCGCGGAATTCCGAATTCGGCCAGTCCTCGATCAGTTCGGTGGCGCCCTTGGCGGCCTCGACCACGATATCCGGCGCGGGAGGCTCGAAATCGAACAGATAGGACCGCTCGCCGCGCGCCACGATCTCGGCGCCGCCATCGATCACATAAGCTTCCTTGAGGCCGCGCTGGATGCCCAGTTGACCGGCCACCAGCCATTCGCGCATATCCCCGTCATTGGCAAAGGTGGCGGCCTGGCGGCGCAGGTTCAAGAACCCCGCCAGCGCCTGCGCATCCTGGGTCAGGTCACGCCGGTGTTCCTCCTGATAGGCTTCGGCGGCGGCCAGCGAGGTGCCCACCACCGAGCGCACCCGGTCCGAAAACCAGCCCTCAAGCCCGATGTTGACCGTAAGCCCGGCGAAAAGCGCCACCAGAACCGTGGGCACCAGCGCGATGCCGGCAAAAACCCCGGTCAGCCGCAGGGTGAGCCGCGAGCCCGAGGCACGGGCGCGGCGGGCGGCCAGCATCTGCATCAGCCGCAGCACGATCATCCCGGCCAGCACCAGAAAATAGATGAAATCGGCCAGCAGCGTCAGGCGCAGGGCGGTGCTGTCGGCGCCCTGCCCCAGCGGCCCCAGCACCACGAAGGTGCCCACCGCCAGAACCGGCCCCAGCACCGTCAGCCCCAGCGCAAAGGCATTTTGCACCCGCCGCTGCCGGCGCAGGCGCACCAGCCTATCCCACGCGCTGCGATGGACCATGCCTTGCACGACGGACCCCCCGGCTTCCCGTCGCGGCGAATCCCTGAGGTGGAATTGCCACAAATACCTGTGGCGCTTTTACATCAGCTTGCGCCGCCGTGTCACCTGAATATCCAGATCGGTGATCTTTTTGCGCAAGGTATTGCGGTTGATGCCCAGAAGATCGGCACATCTGGCCTGATTGCCGCCGGTGGCATCCAGCGCAATCTCGATCAGCGGGGCCTCCATTTCGGCCAGGATGCGGTCATAAAGCCCCGGCGCCGGCAGGTTGCCGCCATGCAGATCGAAATAGCGCCGCAGATGGCGGGCGATCGAAGCCGAGAGTTTCTCGCCCTCGCCCCCGGCCCGCAAGGGTTCGATGGCGGGCTGATTGCCCAGCACGAATTCCACCTCGGCGCGGCTGATCTCTTCCTCGGGCGAGGTCACGGCCAGGCGGCGCACGGTGTTTTCCAGCTGCCGCACATTGCCCGGCCAGGCATAGGCACGCACCAGCGCCAGCGCATCGGCGGCAAAGCGGCGCGTGCCCAACCCGTCGCGTTCGGCACGGGCCAGAAAGTGGTCGGTCAAAAGCGGAATATCCTCGACCCGTTCGCGCAACGCCGGCACCGCCAGCGTCACCCCGCCCAGCCGGTAGAACAGATCCTGCCGGAACCGCCCCGCCTCCATCAGCGCCCCCAGATCGACCTGCGTCGTGGCCATGATCCGCGGCGCCGGATCGGGCAGCGCATCGAGCATCCGCACGATCCGGCCCTGGGTTTCATCGTCGTAATCGCCCACCTCGTCAAAAACGAGCGAGCCGCCACGCGCACGGGACAGCAGATGCGAAGGCCCGTCGGCGCCCAACAGATCGGCCGCCTGCGCAACCACGAACGGCAGCGTGCGGCGGTCGGAAAAATCGTGAATCGCCCGTGCGATAAGCGATTTTCCCGTGCCGCTTTCGCCCAGAATCAGCACCGGCAGATCGGCATTCATCACCCGTGCCACCAGCCGGTAAAGCGCCTGCATCGCGGCGGTGCGCCCCACCAGCGGCAGGTCGGACCCTTCGGGGCGCACCGTCTCGAGGGGTTTCGGAGCCACCTGGGCGCGGCGTTTTTGCTCCAGCGCACGGGCGGCGCGTTTCATCAGGTCGGGCAGATCGAAAGGCTTGGGCAGGTAGTCATAGGCATCGGCTTCGGCTGCCTGAATCGCGGTCATGATGGTGTTTTGCGCCGAGATCACGATCACCGGCAGGCCGGGGCGTTCCCGGGCGATGCGCGGCAGCGCCTCGAGCCCGTTGCCATCGGGCATCATCACATCCGAGATCACCAGATCGCCCTTGCCCTCCTCGACCCAGCGCATCAGCGTCATCAGCGAGGCGGTGGCATGAACCTTGCAGCCCGCCCGCGTCAGGGCCTGGGTCAGCACGGTGCGAATGGTGCGGTCGTCGTCGGCAACTAGAACGGTGCCATCCATCTTTCAGGCCTCTTTCGGTGCAACAGGAAGGGAAATGCGGAAGACGGTACGGCCGGGAACACTGTCAACGCTTACCCAGCCATTATGCTCGGAAATGATCTTTGAAACCAGTGCCAGCCCCAGTCCGGTGCCGTTTTCGCGCCCCGACACGAAAGGTTCAAAGATCGAGGCGGCAATATCGGGGGCAATGCCGGGGCCGTCATCGATGATTTCCACCTGCAACGGCAAGGCCTGCCCACCGCCATCGGGGCGGCGCAGGCGCAGCGCGAAATCGTAAAACGTGTGCAGCCGGATCGTGCCATGCCCCTTGGCCGCCTCGGAGGCATTTTTCAGCAGGTTCAGGAAAACCTGCGTCAACTGATCCCCATCGCCCAGCGTCGAGGGCAAGGACGGGTCGTAATCCTCGACAATCAGCATCTGCGCCCCAAACCCCAGCGCGGCGGATTTGCGTGCCCGGTCCAGCACATCGTGCAGATTGACCGGCTTCATCTCGGGCGGGCGGACATTGCCGAATTGTTCGACCTGTTCCAGCAGCTTGACGATGCGGCGGGTCTCATCGACGATCAGATCGGTCAGTTCCAGATCGTCGCCGCTCAGGTTCATCGACAAAAGCTGCGCCGCCCCGGCAATGCCGGCAAGCGGGTTCTTGATCTCATGCGCCAGCATTTCCGCCATGCCGATGGCCGAACGCGCGGCCGATTTCACCTTGGCGGCGCGGTCGAGCCGGTCGGCAATCTCGCGCGGCGAGATCAGCAACAGCACGGTATCGGGGTCTTCACCCAGCGGCGCGGCCTGAAGATTGCATTGCACCGGGGCGCGTTCGCCGGTGGTGAGTTCGACATCGTTGACAAAAAGCGCCGAGCGGTTCTTGCGCACCCGCGCAAACACCTCTTCAAGCGGGGCCGAAATCGCCAGCCGCTCGCCCAGAACCTGCCCCTTCAACGCGCGGGCCGACAGATTGAGGAACAGCTCGGCCGCGGGGTTGATCTCCATCACCCGGTCGGTGCGGTCGATCATCAGCGCGGGCAAGGGCAGCGAGGCCCA
>CAZPWV010000057.1:3463-9371 GCA_964590825.1 uncultured Rhodobacter sp.
CCAGATGATGCCGGGCGGAGGCAGGTTCATGCGGCCTCCTTGTCGCAAAAGGCCGCGCGGATCAGCGCCAGCGTAGCCGCCGGTGTAGTAGAGCGCATCATTTCGCCACGCAGCGGCGCCCCCGCAAGATCGGCATACCAGCCCAGATGCTTGCGCGCCAGACGCAGCCCGACCTCGGCGCCGTAAAAACTCAACATCGCCTCGTAATGCTCGGATATCATATCTGAAAATCCGTTTCCTTGTGGCAGGTCGGGGGCCGTGGTCCCATAGAGTTGATGGCCGATCTGCGCCAGACGCCAGGGCGCACCCTGCGCACCCCGCCCCACCATCACCCCCGCCGCGCCACTTTCATGCAGCGCGCTGCGGGCGGTTTCGGCATCGGTGATATCGCCATTGGCCACCACCGGCACCGAGACCGCCGCGCGCACCGCAGCAATCGCCGTCCAGTCGGCCCGGCCGGTGTAGAACTGCATCCGGGTGCGGCCATGCACGACAATCATTCGCACGCCCGCCGCCTCGGCACGGGCGGCGATCTGGGCGGCATTCCTTTCGTGGTCGTCCCAGCCCAGCCGCATCTTCAGCGTCACCGGCAGATCAACCGCCCCCACCACCGCCTCGATCAGACGGATGGCATGGTCGGGCTGGCGCATCAGCGCCGCGCCAGACAGCCCCCCGGTCACCTTTTTCGCCGGGCAGCCCATGTTGATGTCGATGATCTTCGCGCCCATGTCGGCCACGATCCGCGCCGCCTCGGCCATCGGCCCCGCCTCGCGCCCGGCCAGTTGCACCGACGACGGCAGATCCAGCCCCAGACCGGCCCGCGCCTTGGCCCGCACCGAGGGCCGGGCGGTCAGCATTTCGCCCGAGGCCACCATTTCCGACACCACCAGCCCCGCCCCGAACCGCGCCACCATCCGGCGGAACGGCAAATCGGTGATCCCCGCCATCGGCGCCAGCAGCACCGGCGGAGCAAGGCGAAAACTGTCGAGGGTAATGGTCACGTCGGCCCTTTCGGTCGTCGGCCCGGCTCTGCGGTCCGTTTCGGTTCGTCTATGGCTAGTCCTTTGGCGCGGGAATCACAATTCTGACCGCGCGGTCAAGGCGAGAAAAACAGCAAATGCCTGCAAATTAGGCACATTACCGCGGCCGCGCAGGCAAGCCGCCTTTTGCCGGGGCAGTTCGGGCGCATTGCACCGCGCAGGCGCTTGGCCTAAGCATGACCCAAAGGAGAGTGCATGACGGTTGCGGTCATCATCGTTGCGGCGGGGCGCGGCACAAGGGCGGGCGAAGGCCTGCCCAAGCAGTGGCGCGTCCTGGCGGGCCGCCCGGTTCTGGCCTGGACGGTGGATGCCTTTGCCGGGATCGGCCGCATTCTGGTGGTGCTTCACCCCGATGACATGGCCCGTGGCGCCGCGCTGTTTGGCGGCGCGGTTACCTTGGTCGCGGGCGGCAAGGATCGCTCTGAAAGTGTCAAGAATGCCTTGGAAACCCTTGACGGATCAGGCGTTTCAAAAGTTCTCATTCACGACGGGGCGCGCCCGCTTGTGCCGCGCTCGGTGATCTTGGCGGTGCTTGCGGCGTTGGATGCGGTGCCCGGTGCCGCACCGGCGCTGGCGGTTACCGATGCGCTCTGGCGCGGCACTGCGGCGCAGGTTAGCGGCACGCAAGACCGCAGCGGGCTGTTTCGGGCGCAGACGCCGCAGGGCTTCCGGCTAGACGCAATCCTCGCGGCGCATCGTGCCCATCCGGGCGGGGCAGCCGATGATGTCGAGGTGGCGCGTGCGGCCGGTTTTGGCGTGGCCATCGTGCCCGGATCGGAAGACAATCTCAAAATCACCTTCGCAGCCGATTTTACCCGCGCCGAGGCGATTTTGCAGCGCAGTCAGGGGCATTTCCCTCGCAAGGAGGCAAGGATGGATCTGCGGATCGGCCATGGTTACGATGTTCACGCGTTTTGCACCGGCGATCAGCTCACGCTGTGCGGCGTGACACTGGCGCATGACAAGGGGCTTTTGGGCCATTCCGATGCCGATGTGGGGATGCATGCGTTGAGCGATGCCATCTATGGCGCGCTGGCCAAGGGCGATATTGGCCGCCATTTTCCGCCCTCGGACCCGCAATGGAAGGGCGCCGAAAGCTGGATATTTCTTGACCATGCGGCGAAACTGGCGGCAATCAGCGGTTACCGGATCTCCAATGCCGATGTGACGCTGGTTTGCGAGCGCCCCAAGATCGGCCCACATGCGCTTGATATGGCCGAAAAACTTGCAAAGATCATGGGCATCGATGCCAGCCGCGTCTCGGTCAAGGCCACCACCTCTGAGCGGCTTGGCTTTACCGGCCGCGAGGAGGGCATTGCCGCCCTTGCCACCGTCTTGCTGATCGGAGCCTGACATGCCCCCCACCCTGATGCGCGGCCTCACCACCTTCGGCTTTGTCGGGCTGCTGCGCCCTGCCCCCGGCACCTGGGGCTCGGCCGTGGCGCTGGGTCTTGGTGTGGCCATCGACCACTATCTTGGCTTTTTCGCATTGGTCTTTGCCACCCTCGCGGTCACCGGATGGGGCTTCTGGGCCTGCGAGATCGTGCTGCGGGACCGGCCCGGCGAAGACCCTTCCGAGATTGTCATCGACGAGGTGGCGGGCCAATGGCTGACACTGCTCTTTCCCGCCGCCGCCTTTTGGAACATGGGGTTGGAAAACTGGGCGGTGGTGGCCTATCCGGGCTGGGTGGCGGCTTTCGTGTTTTTCCGGCTTTTCGACATCTGGAAGCCCTGGCTTGTCGGCCGGGCGGACCGGCGCGGCGATGCGGCGGGGGTGATGCTCGATGATCTCTGGGCCGGGCTTTTTGCGGGATTGGCGGTGGTGGCTGCGGCCGGGCTGTCGCACGGCCTGTTGATGAAATGAAGATCGCCGCGCAAATCATTGATCTGGCGAAATCTTCTGGCGTCACAATTGCCACGGCCGAAAGCTGCACCGGGGGCATGGTGGCGGTGGCGCTGACCGATGTTCCCGGCGCTTCGGCGGTGTTCGAGCGCGGCTTTGTCACCTATTCCAATGCCGCCAAACAGCAGATGCTGGGGGTTTGCGCCACCACGCTTTCGGCCCATGGCGCGGTCTCCGAGCCGGTGGCGCGGGAAATGGCCGAGGCTGCGCTGGCCCAAAGCGGCGCCAGCCTGGCGGTGGCGATCACCGGCATTGCCGGACCGGGCGGTTCGGAGTTCAAGCCCGAGGGGCGGGTCTGTTTCGGCCTGGCGCACAACGGGGCGGCGACGCTGGCCGAAACGGTCGAATTCGGTGCCCTTGGCCGCGCCGGGGTGCGCACGGCCGCCCGCGACCATGCCCTGCGCCTGCTGCGGGCTGCACTTTCCTAAACCGCCACTGTTTCACGCAGCGCGGCCAAAATCCGCCCAATTTCAGGGCAACCGAATAACGCACAGCTTTTAAGCGCTACAAAGCGAAACTTGCATCTTTTCATGGCAGTTTTCCCATGCTTCGCCGCAGTTGACGGTTGATCGGGAGGGACATGAGAATGAACGGCGCAGATACCGCCTGGGTTGCCACGGCCACGGCCTTGGTGCTTTTGATGACTTTGCCGGGGCTGGCGCTGTTTTACGGCGGGCTGGTGCGGGCGCGCAATGTGTTGTCGATCTTCATGCAATGTTTCGCGCTGGCCGCAGCCATGAGCCTTTTATGGCTGCTGGGCGGCTATTCGATCGCCTTTGGCACGGCAAACGGGTTTTGGGGCGGGCTGGGCCGGTTCGGGCTGATCGGTGTCACGCCCGAGACCCTGCGCGGCACCCTGCCCGAGGTGCTGTTTTTCAGCTTTCAGATGACCTTTGCCATCATCACCCCGGCGCTGATCCTGGGCGCCTTTGTCGAGCGGGTGAATTTTTACTGGGTGATGGGTTTTTCCGCGCTCTGGATGCTGTTTGTCTATGCCCCGGTCACCCATTGGCTCTGGGGTGGCGGCTTCCTGGCCGATGGCGGAATTTTCGGCACGCTTGGCGCACGGGATTTTGCCGGCGGCATTGTGGTGCATGAAACGGCGGCATTGGCGGCGCTGCTGCTGGCGGTGATGATCGGCCCACGAAAGAACCGCCACACGCCGCCGCACAACCCCGGCATGGTGGCGATTGGCGCGGGGCTGTTGTGGGTGGGGTGGTTCGGCTTCAACGGCGGCTCGCAACTGGCCGCCGATGGCACCGCCGCCATGGCCATCACCGCCACGCATCTAAGCGCCGCCGCCGCCTCGCTCAGCTGGATGATCTGGGAGCGGATCAAGTTTGGCCGCGCCTCGCTGATTGGCATTGTCACCGGGGCGATTGCCGGGCTGGCCTCGGTCACCCCCGCCTCGGGCTACATCGGGCCGCTCGAGGCGGTGGCAATCGGGCTGATTGCCGGGGTAATCTGTCAGGAGGCGGTGCTGGTGGTGCGCCAACGGCTGAACCTTGATGACAGCCTCGACGTGTTTGCCGTGCATGGCGTGGGGGGCATTTTCGGCACCATCATGCTGGCGGTCCTTGGCCATGGCAGCCTGCTGGCGCAGCTGGGCGCCTTGCTGATTGTGGGGGCCTATACGCTGGGGGTGAGCTGGGCGCTTGCGCGGCTGGTGGCGCTTGTCGTGCCGATGCGGGTGGATAAAGAGGCCGAGACGAACGGGCTCGACATTTCCACCCATGGCGAGCGCGCCTATGACCTGAATTCGTAAGCCGGCCGCACCGGCAAGCGCAAGGCCGCCCCGAGGGGCGGCCTTTGGGTTTTCTCGGGCGCTCAGGAATAGGCCTGCGGCAGCTCCGCCTGGGTCAGCAGGCGTGTCATGCCCGGAAGGAACACACCTCCGAAATTCGCCCCCGGAACAAAGATGCGCAGCCCTTCATCGGTCAGCTCTTGGGTGAAAAGATCGGTCATCGGGGCGCCGACGGGGTCGGTCAGAACGATCTGCTCGCCCGCCTCGAAATCGGTAATCAGGGTCTCGTCCTCGCCGCGGCGGAAGAGATGGTCCTCTGCGTAGTCGCCGCAAATTTCGAAACGGTCGAGGCCCGCACCGCCACTGACCCTGTCGCTGGCGCTGGCCACAAGCGTATCATTGCCGTTGCCGCCAAAAAGATCGGTAGACAATCCTGTCTGCACGGGTGTGGTGCCGCCGGTCCCATCCGGCGCAAAAACCGCACCGGAATAAAGCAGATCGTCGCCCTCGCCGCCATCAAGCCAGGCGAATTCCGATTGCCCGGCGTAAAGCGTGTCATTGCCGAGCCCGCCGGCAAGGATGACATTATTGTTGCTGTCTGACCAATCGTCCGGGGCATCGGCATAAAGCACGTCATCCCCCGCAAGGCCGAACAGGCCCCCCTCGCTCGAATACCCCTGCTCGTCAAATACCAGCGTATCGTTGCCGGATGTGCCTAAGGTATCTGCGTCGGTGGCCAGCAACTGGTCGGCGGGCAAAGTATCGCTCACCCCCTCCAGCAACACCGAAACCTGTTCCTCGCCACCTTCGAAGAGCGTCACCATCAGGCCCGAGCCATCGGCAAGAACCTCCTGCGTCAGGACGTCTGTCCAGTTCAGCTCGACAGGCCCCTCAAATATGGAGTAGCTGGCCAAAAACCCCAGCCGGTCTTCGCCACTGGTGAAATCGGTAACCGTTACCTGGCCCTCGTTAAAGGCGTTGACAATGAACAGGTCATTCCCGGCGCCGCCGGTCAGCGTATCGCCGTTTTCGCCCGTAAGCGTATCATCGCCGGCGCCGCCGTCAAGCAAGGCGGCATCGGTGAGCGGCTGGGTCAAATGATCGTCATAATACCCCATTTCGGTAAAACGCGCCCCGTGCAGATCGTCGTTTCCATCGCCGCCCAGAATCGTGTCTTCGCCGTCAAAAGAATAGATGCTGAGCGGCGATGGAAACGACGAT
>CAZPWV010000057.1:9381-10246 GCA_964590825.1 uncultured Rhodobacter sp.
CCCATGCCCGAGATCTGGTCATCGCCGTAACCGTCGACGAAACTCTCATCGGCATCGGTGCCGGAGCTGACGAAACCGTGTTCGAAACGCATGCCGGGCAGCACATCTTCCAGCGAGGCGCCCGCAAGCCCGGTGAGGCGGATCAGCGTAACCCCGCCCGAGGTAATCAGCAGGTCATCGCCATCATCGGAAAGCGTCACCCCCCGGCCAGGCGTGCGGAAAAGCTCGATTCGGTCCTCTGTTGTCGCGTTACCAGCGCCAACGCTGTCGAAGCCAGAGATCACCAGCGGGCCTGCCGAGGTGTCGGAGGCGTCAATCGAAAGGATATCCCGCGCGGCGCCGTCGGTTTCGCCGCCCAGATCGATGGTATTGCCAAGGCCGGTCACAATGTAGTCTACCCCGTTCCCGGCGACGATCTGGTTTCCTGCCCCGTTGACGTAGAAGTTGTCATGTCCATTGCCGCCAATAAGCGTGCAGTTGGTTGCCCCCACGCCGGTTGCAAGCGTATCATGGCCCTCCCCGCCGTCGAGCAGGTCGTAGCCACCGTTATTCATGTGGCCCCGCTGATAGCCCAGCAACCGGTCATCGCCCTCGCCGCCCAGCAAGGTATCGGCGCCATAGCCGGCCACTAGCGTGTCGTTGCCAATACCGCCGATAAGGCTGTCATTGCCGGAACCGCCGCGCAGCTCGTCATCACCCTCATCACCCATCAGCGTGTCACGCGCCATGCCGCCCGACAGGGTGTCGTTGCCATCGCCGCCGCGCAGCCAGTTATTGCCGGAAAAGCCCGAAATCCAGTCATCGCCGCCGCGGCCAAAGATGCGGTCGCCACCGCCGCCGCCCTCAAGCGAATCCGCGCCTTCGG
>CAZPWV010000058.1:0-10181 GCA_964590825.1 uncultured Rhodobacter sp.
GCCGGTGGCGGTGCATGATGTCGATACCAGGTTGCTCAACCCGCGCGACACCTGGGCCGACAAGGCCGCCTTTGACGCGCAGGCTGCCAAGCTGGTCAAGATGTTCTCCGACAATTTCGCCCAGTATCTGCCCTATGTGGATGACGAGGTGAAAGCCGTCGCCATCGGCTGAGCGCTCCGGCGCAACCGATCAGGGCCGGGGGTTTCCCCGGCCCTTTTCTTTGCCCCTTTCCCCAGGCCGCTCTTTCCCGCAGATTGGCCCCATGCATCTGCACGGCCTGCCCCTTCTGTTGCTGATCGCGGCGCTGGTTCCCCTTGCCGCCGCTGGCCTGACGCTATTGGCGGCGCGGCTTTTCCATCCGCGTCCGAAAGGGCCCTTTGCCGCCAGTCAGGCCCTGCCGCCGCCCCAGGGCGCGCGGTTGCAGGCCCTTTTCGCCACGCGGCTGGCGGGCGGGGGTGGGTCGGCCGTCGCCCATCCGCTGATGGACCCGCTCGAGGCGCTGGCGGCGCGGCTGGACCTGATTGCGGCCGCCGAGGCGTCGGTCGATCTGCAATATTACATCTGGCACGACGATACCGCCGGGGCCTTGATGCTGGCGACGCTGCGGGCGGCGGCCTGCCGCGGGGTGCGGGTGCGGCTGCTGATCGACGACAACGGCAGTTCCGGCATGGATGAAACGCTGGCGGCGCTGGCGGCCCTGCCCGGCATCGAGGTGCGGCTCTTCAACCCCTTTCCGATGCGCCGCGCCCGGTTTCTGGCCTATCTGGCCGATTTCCGCCGCCTGAACCGGCGGATGCACAACAAGGCGATGGTGGTCGATGGCACGGTGGCGCTGCTGGGCGGGCGCAACATCGGCGACGAATATTTCAACCTGCTCTCGCCGGGCGGCCTCTACATGGATCTCGACGTCGCCATTGCCGGCCCGGTGGTGGCCGAAGTGGCGGCGCAATTCGACCTTTACTGGAACACCCCGCTTTCGGTTCCGGTGGCGGCGCTGGTCGCGGCGGTCGATACGCCCCGGCTGGCCTGGCTGACCAAGGCCGAGGCCTCCCGCGAGGCCCGGTTTGTGCAGGCGGCCGCGCACCTGGTTTTTGACCCGCCCGAAAAGGTGATCGGGCTGATCGAAAGCCACCGGATGCTGTGGCGCAGGCTCATTCGGGCGCTGGGTCAGCCCAAGGCCGAACTGGTGCTGATCTCGCCCTATCTGGTGCCGACCCGCGCGGGGGTAAAGGCGCTGGGCCGCTTTGCCGAAATGGGCGTCAGGGTGCGGCTTTTGACCAACAGCTTTGCCGCCTCCGATGTGCCGCTGGTGCATTCGGGCTATGCGCATCGCCGCAAGCCGCTGCTGCGCCGGGGGGTGGAGATCTGGGAATATGCCCCCGATGCCGAAACCCGTCGCCCGCCGTCAGATTTCTTTACCGCCCGGCTGCAGGGTGTGGCGCCGTTTTCGCGCAACAAGCTTCATGCCAAGATTTTCGTGGTCGATGCCACGCGGCTGTTCATTGGATCGTTCAATTTCGATCCGCGCTCGATGCGGCTCAATACCGAGCTTGGCCTGGTGCTTGATGCCCCCGAACTGGCCGGGGCGATCAGCCGTTCTTTCGATGATTTCGTGCCCGAACGTGCCTGGCAGGTGCGACTGGCCGACGACGGGGGGCTGCAATGGAGCCGCCCCTTCGAGGCGCCGCGCAGCACCGAACCCGGCACCGGTCCGGGCTCCCGCATTCTTCTGGCCATTGCCCAGCGGCTGCCGATCGAGTGGATGCTTTAGCTGTTGCGGCTGCGTTTCACCTTACGGGCCACGGCACGTTCCTTCGCCTTGAAGGCGCCCAGCTTGCGCCCCGGCCGGAACGGTTTCTTGCCGCCCCGTCCGCCTGCGGGCATCGGTGCGCCGTCGATTTCCAGCAGCTCCAGCTCCAGCCCGCCGGTGACCGGCACCGCCTCGGTCAGCCGCACCAGAACGCGCTGGCCGATGCCAATCACCAACCCGGTATCGGAACCGACAAGCTGTTGGTTTTCCTTGTCGAAATGAAAGAACTCGCGGCCGATGGCGCGGATCGGCACCAATCCGTCCGCCCCGGTTTCCTCCAGTTTGACGAAGGCCCCGAATTTTTGCACGCCGCTGATGCGGCCGGCAAATTCGGCCCCCACCCTGTCGCTGAGATAGGCGGCCAGATACCGGTCTGTGGTGTCGCGTTCGGCGGCCATGCTGCGCCGCTCGGTATCGGAAATCTGCTGCGCCGTCTCTTGCAGGCTGTCGATGTCCTGCCGGCTCAGCCCATCTTTGCCCCAGCCATGCCCGGAAATCAGCGCACGGTGAACGATCAGGTCGGAATAGCGGCGGATGGGCGAGGTGAAATGCGCATAAGACCGCAGCGCCAGGCCGAAATGCCCCATGTTCTGAGGGGCATAATAGGCCTGGGTCATCGAGCGCAGGGTGGAGATGTTGATAAGCTCGTCAAATTCGCTGCCCTCGGCCTCGGTAAGCAGCCGGTTCAGATGCGCGGTCTTCAGCACCTGCCCCTTGGCCAGAGTAAAGCCCGAGGCCTGCGCCACCTCGCGCAGGGCGTCAATCTTTTCCGCGCTGGGCTCTTCGTGGACGCGATACAGCAGCGGGCGGTGCAGTCGCTCCAGCTCCTCCGCGGCCGCCACATTGGCCAGCACCATGAATTCCTCGATCAGCCGATGCGCATCAAGCCGCTCCTTGAACCGCACCGATGCCACCTTGCCATCGTCGCCAATGACAATCTGGCGCTCGGGCAGGTCGAGGTCGAGCGGCTGGCGGGCAGCCCTTGCCCGCACCAACGCGCCGTAACAGGCATAGATCGGGGCAATGATATCGGCCACCAGCGGCGCGGTTTTCGCATCGGCGCGGCCCTCATGGGCGGACTGCACCTGCCCGTATTCCAGCGAGGCAACCGAGCGGATCATGGCACGGGTGAAACGGTGGCTCAGCTTCGCGCCATGCGCATCGAGCTTCATCCGCACCGCCAGAACGGCCCGCGGCACATGTTCGTGCAGCGAGCACAGATCGCCCGAGAGCCGGTCGGGCAGCATCGGCACCACGCGGTCGGGGAAATAGGTCGAATTGCCCCGCTTGCGCGCCTCGGCATCAAGCGCCGAACCGGGGCGGACGTAATGCGCCACATCGGCAATCGCCACCCAAAGGATATGCCCGCCTTCGTTTTTCGGATCGTCATCGGCATGGGAAAGGCAGGCATCGTCGCGGTCGCGCGCATCGGCCGGGTCGATGGTGACGAAGGGCAGCGCGGTCAGGTCTTCGCGCTCACCGAGCGGCGCGGGAAGTGCTTCGTCGGCCTCGGCAATCACGGCATCAGGGAAATCGTCGGGAATGCCGTGCTGGTGAATGGCAATCAGCGACACCGCGCGGGGCGCCGAAGGATCGCCCAGCCGTTCGAGAATGCGGGCACGCGGCAGGCCCATGCGCCCTTTCGGGCCGATCTGCTCGGCCTCGACCAACTCGCCATCGCGGGCCTCATGGGTGGCACCGGGGGCAACCTGCCATTCCAGCGTTTCGCCCTTGTCGATCGGCGTGATGCGCCCGCCCTCGGCGCTTTTGCGGAAAATGCCCACCACCCGGTGGCTGGCCTGGCCCAGCTTGCGGATCAGCCGCGCCTCGTAGCTGTGGCCCTCGGCTTGCGCCGGGGTGATGCGGCCCAGAACCTTTTCGCCCGGCCCCAATGCCGGATCGTCGCGCCGGGTGAGAAAGAGGATGCGCGGCGGGCTGCCCTCGCCGCCCCATTCCACCGGCTGCGCCCAGAGGTCGCCCAGCGCGTCGGCGGGCAGAATTTCCAGCACGGTGACGGGGGGCAGGGTGGCCGCATCATGGAAGCTGCGCCGCCGCCGCGCCACCAGCCCCTCTTCGCCCATCTCCTTCAGAAGCCGCTTGAGCTCGATCTTCGCCGCGCCCTTGAGCCCGAAAGCCTTGGCAATATCGCGCTGCGCCCCGGCATCGGGGTGATCGGAAAGCCAGTCGAGGATTTGCTGTTTGGTGGGGAGGGGGGAATGGGTCATGGCCCTGCCTAACATGGGCGGCGGCGACGCGAAAGCGGGGCGCTGCCCCCTCCCCGGAGGAATTCGGCACGCAGACGGCGAGGCGGTGGTGGTTGTGCGGAGGGAGTGGACATTAGGTTTATTCAGAAACTGCACGTGGCATTGCGCAACATCCCGACATCAACCAATGATGAGGCGGACATTTGAGCGCGGGGACGGAATATGAGCCAAGCTATCGTTGAAGTGGGCTATCTCATAGGCTTTCTGGCGACTTGGCTTGGATTCGCCTGCCTTATTGTTCCCGTGGTTCTTCGCTTCGTTTTCGGAGGAACATGGTTGAACAGCCTATCGGAGCCTTACTCCGAAAGGATGAGGCGTTCATCCCTGTATTTGAACGAAGAGTTTTTACGCGCTGGGAGGTCCCGCATTGGTCGGGCTGGTCAGCTCCTGGTTGCAATTGGCCTCTCCGTCCTTATCTTGACAGGCATCGCTTGGCTTACACTTCGCATCCTGCAAAAACAGGGCATACCTGTTTGATGCAGGCATGTATCGAATGATCGGAATGGGCTCGTAGGCGCGTTTCGCAGCGATAGACTCGAACGCCTGCTCAGGCCTCAAAGTTCCCGCTCCATATCCCGGTGCGGGATGCCGGCATCATCGTAAACCGGGCCGCAGGCGGTGAAGCCAAGGCGTTCGTAAAAGGGCATGGCCTGCACCTGCGCCCCCAGTTGCACGCGGGTGCAGCCAAGCGCCTTCAGCCGGGCGCAGCCTTCGGCAATCAGCGCCGCGCCAAGGCCGGTGCCGCGGGCGGGGCGGGCCACGCAGACCCGGCCGATCTTGCCCAAGGGGCCGTGAACAAAAAGCCGGGCCGTGCCAAGGGGGGTATCGCCCTCGAGCGCCAGCAGGTGGATGGCCTGCGCATCCAGATCGTCCCATTCATCGGCCTCGGGAATGCCCTGTTCTTCGATGAACACCTCCCGGCGCAGCGCATGGGGGGCGGCGAGATCGGTGGTTTCGATGATTTTCATGCGAAATAGTCGTGCAGGATGCGGCTGTAGATCTGCTTGAGGCGGGTGATCTGCGCCACCTCCACCCGTTCATCGACCTGATGCATGGTCTTGCCCACCAGACCGAATTCCAGCACCGGACAGTGGTTTTTCACGAACCGCGCATCCGAAGTGCCGCCCGAGGTCGAAAGGGTCGGCCGCAGCCCGGTTTCGGCCTCGACCGAATTGGCCACCAGCGCCACGAAGTCGCCCGGCGGGGTGAGGAAGCTCTCGCCCGAAACCTCGCTGCGCAGGGTGAAGGTCACACCGGTGGCGGCCGTCACCCCGGCTATCAACCCCTGCGCCCACGCCGCGATCGAAGCGCTTGTATGGGCATCGTTGAAGCGGATGTTCACCGTCGCGCGGGCACGGGCGGGGATCACGTTATTGGCGGGGTTGCCGCAGTCGATGGTGGTGATCTGCAGGGTTGACGGCTCGAAATGCGCGGTGCCCGCATCAAGCGGCGCGGCGGTCATCTGCCCCAGCAGGGTGACCAGTGCGTGCAGCGGGTTTTTCGCCCGGTGCGGATAGGCGGAATGGCCCTGCACCCCCTCGGCCTCGAGGTAGAAGGTCATCGAGCCGCGCCGACCGATTTTCATCATCTCGCCCAGCGTGTCGGGGCAGGTGGGTTCGCCCACAAGGCAGACATCCATTGCCTCGCCCTCGGTCGCCATCCAGTCGAGGATCGCCACCGTGCCATCCTTTCCCGGCCCTTCCTCGTCGCCGGTGAGGGTGAGGATGAGCGCGCCCTCGGGCGGGGTGTTGCGCACGAAATCCACCGCCGCCGCGACAAAGGCCGCCACCCCCGATTTCATGTCGGTGGCGCCGCGCCCCCACAGCACGCCATCGATGATTTCGCCACCGAAGGGATCATGGCTCCAGGCGGCGGTGTCGCCCACCGGCACCACATCGGTATGGCCGTTGAATCCAAAGGTCTTGCCGCCCTTTGCGCCCCAGCGGGCAAACAGGTTTGGCGTGCCGCCCCGATCCACCCGTGTGCAGGCAAAACCGGCCGCGCTCAGCACGGTTTGCAGCAATTGCAGCGCGCCGCCTTCCTCGGGGGTGACCGAGGGGCAGCGGATCAGATCGGCGGCAAGGCGGATGGGGTCGAGGGTCATGGCGGCTCCTTTGGTGCCACAGGATTAGCCCCGCTTGCGCCGCCATGCAACGCAGCGCCGCGCCGCCGGGGGATGGCCCAATGTGTTGCGCGGGGGTCACCACCGGCGCGGCGCGGCGCAGGTTGCAAGAAAGAGGTTTCCAAATGGCGCAAATGCGTCATATTGTTGGAAAAAATATACCGACCCGAGGCAGGGCACACGAGCAGGGCCAACGCGCCCCCAAAACGAAGGCCAAATGGCCCAAAGGACGGGGAACACCCCCGGAGCAGTGATGCTCTGCCCTCTGGCATGAGGGCAGACGATGGCGACTGGACGCGAGCTGGGCTATAACACCGGTGCCTCTGCGACGCAGATGGCCGAAGCTATTTTTGGCGACGGGGTCTCGGTCGTTTCGGCCTCCTATACCGGGGCGGCAAATTCCTCGGCAATCTATTCCTACGGCGATTCCCGCTCGCCCGATGCGACGCCCTCGGACACGGGGGTGATCCTTTCCACCGGCAACGCGGCTTCGTTCACGCAAAGCTCGGGCGATCCGAACCGCTCGACCAGCACCTCGACCGACACCTCTGGCCCCAATAACACAAGCTTTTTCAACGCTTTGGCCGGCGCCAATACCTATGATGCCGCCTATCTGACGGTGGATTTCATCCCCACCGGCAATGTGATGACGATCAGCTTCACCTTTGCCTCCGAGGAATACCCCGAGTATGTGAACTCGATCTATAACGATGTGGTCGGGGTCTGGATCAACGGCGCCCCGGTGGATGTGGAACTGACCACTTCGGTCAATGGCGTCAACGGCGCCAATAACGAAAACCTCTACATTTCCAACACCGCTGACACCTACAACACCGAGATGGACGGGTTTACCGTCACCATGTCGGTGACTTTTCCGGTCGATGTGGGGGTGTTGAACACGCTGCGCATCGGGATCGCCGATGTGGGCGATGCGACTTACGACTCGAACCTGCTGATTGCGGGCAATTCGGTTCAGACGGTGCTGATTGCCGAAGATGACGCCATCACCATGGGCACCAATTTCACCAAGACCCTCGACGTGCTGAGCAATGAGATCAATGGCACGTCGGGCACGCTGAGCATCACCCATATCAACGGCGTGGCGGTAACGGCGGGGCAGTCGGTCACGCTGTCTTCGGGCGAGGTGGTGACGCTCAATGCCGATGGTACGCTTTCGATTACCACCGATGGCGATGCCGAGACGGTCAATTTCACCTACGGGGTCAGTTCGACCAGCGGGCATACCGATGTGGGGATGGTCACGGTCAATGTGGTGCCCTGTTTCGTGGCCGGAACGCTGATCGCCACGCCCGATGGCCTGCGCCCGGTGGAAAGCCTTGCGCCCGGTGATCTGGTGGAAACGCAGGATGCCGGGGCGCAGCCGCTGCGCTGGGTGGGGCGGCGCGAGGTTGCGGCCGAGGGGCTGTTTGCGCCGATCCGGTTTGCCGAGGGGGCCTTTGGCGCGGTCCGGCCGCTGCTTTTGTCGCCGCAGCACCGGGTTTTGGTGCGTGATCCGGTGGCGGAACTGTTGTTTGGCGATTCCGAGGTTCTGGTGGCGGCGAAAGATCTGGTCGATGGTCAGCGGGTGACCGTTCGGCAAGGCGGCACGGTGGAATACGTTCACATCCTTTTCGATTGCCATCACATCGTCTTTGCCGAGGGGATCGCCTCCGAGAGTTTCCTGCCGGGGCCGATGGTTCTGGGCAGCATGGAGGCCGCGGTGCAAAGCGAGATCTGTGCGCTGTTCCCCGAGATAGACCCCGAAACCGGCGAAGGCTACAGCCCGGCGGCGCGGCGGATGCTGCGCAGTTACGAGGCGCGGCTGTGGCAGAAACTGGCGGCCTGAGGAGGGTGTGATGCAGCAAAGCGGCTGGTTTGCGGCGCATCTGCCCGGTCAGGGGGCGGTCAGTCTGGCACCGCGCAGCCTGCCCGCCACCGTGCAGCGTGGCAGCCTGATGCTGGAGTTTTCGCTGATGCAGGGCGAGGCCGGGCCGCTGCCGCTGGTGCATCTGGGCAGCCGCGAAGGCTGGCTCCGGTTCTTGTCGATCGCGCTTGATGGCGAGGGGCATCTGAGCCTGTTGCAGCGTCAGGGTGGCGCGGTTCATGCGCTCTCGCTTGATATTGGCGCCGAATGCATGGCGGGCGGGCGGATGCGCCTGCTCTGGAGTTGGGATGCCGAGGGCGGGGAAAGCCGCCTGTCCCTCGAAGCGGTGGATGCCGGTAGCCTGCGGCAACGCAAGGGCACCGCGCCGCTGCCGCTGCCGCGCTCCGATGTTGCCGCCTTGGCCGAGGGGCGTGCCCCGGTGCAGATCGGCCCTCGGGTCGATTGGATGGCGCTGGGCGATCACATCCAGCCGGTTGGCCCCGGTGCCTGTTTTGCGCCCTCCACACCGATTGCCACCCCTCAGGGCGAACGCCCCGCCGCCAGCCTGCGGGCCGGTGATCTGGTGGAAACCGTCGATGCCGGGGCGCAGCCGGTGCTCTGGTCGGGCCGTATCGCCCTGCCGGCGCTGGGGGCTTTGCGCCCGGTGCGGCTCTGTGCCCCATCCTTTGGGGCCACGCGGGATTTGTGGCTGACGGGGCAGCATCGCATTGCGCTTGAAGGGCCGGCGGTCGATTACCTGTTTGGCGAAGACGAGGTTCTGGTGGCCGCGCGGCATCTGGTTGATGGTGGCAGTGCGCAGATGCCCGACCGGCCCTGTGTGCTGCCGTGGCAGGGGATCTTGCTGGAAGGGCACCATCTGCTGATTGCCGACGGCTGCCGGGTGGAAAGTCTCAGCCTTGGCCGTCTTGGGCGCAACCCGGCGCTGGCGCGCACCACCGCGCTGGCGGGGCTGGTGGAGGGCGACGGGTTGCCCCTGCATCTGCGGGCGGCGCGGCGGGCGCTGCTGCCCTACGAGGCGCAGGCGCTGGCAGCGGTGCGGCGTCGCGCCTTGGGCCCTGTTGCGGCCTGACCCCGGAAAGCCCGCCGGACAGCGCGCAGGGCTTGCGACACATTCAGTCTGAAGCGGCGCGTTGCGCGAATTTTTATTGCGCTGCAACTGCAAAATGCCTAAGCACGATGCAACCGCAGAAACCGCGCCGAATCCGGGCGCCGATGGGGCTGACATGACCGAAACGATCCTCCTTCCCGACCTTCTTGCGTTGACCGAAGCGGCCCTGCCGGAACTGGCCGCCTTGACCGCCGAAGCAACCGAAAACCTCAAGGCCAAGGTCAGCCGGGGCGGAAAACTGTCAAATGCGGCGCTGGAGGACGACCAGTTCACCGCCCATGCCCTGTCGTGGCTGGCGACTTACAATCAGGCGCTGATCCAGTTGCGGGCCTGGGCGGGGCGAGTGGCCGAAGCGGGGCAATTGCGCGAGATGGAAAGCCTGATCCTGCAGATCGGCTTTGGCGAATACCTGTGCCAGATTGCCGGCGGCATTCCGATGAGCCAGGGCGAAGTGGCCCGGCTGGCCGATCTGGGCGTGAGCTGGACGCCCTCGGCGGCGGCGGCCCGGCTGATGGCGGCGGGCAACAGCAGCGCCGCGCGCATGGCGCTGGTGGCGCAGATGCAAGACAATCACGGCCGCGCGCTGTTTGGCACCTCGGGGCTGGATGACGAGCTGGAGATGATCCGCGAGCAGTTCCACCGCTATGCCGACGAACGGGTGATTCCGAACGCGCATGAATGGCACCTCAAGGACGAGCTGATCCCGATGGAGATCATCGAGGAACTGGCCGAGCTGGGCGTGTTCGGGCTGACTATTCCCGAGGAATACGGCGGCCTCGGCCTGTCGAAAGCCTCGATGGTGGTGGTGACCGAGGAACTCTCGCGCGGCTACATTGGCGTGGGGTCGTTGGGCACGCGCAGCGAGATTGCGGCCGAACTGATCCTGTGCGGCGGCACCGAGGCGCAAAAGGCCAAATGGCTGCCGGGCCTGGCCTCGGGAGAAATTCTTTCGACCGCCGTCTTTACCGAACCCAACACCGGCTCGGATCTT
>CAZPWV010000059.1:0-3677 GCA_964590825.1 uncultured Rhodobacter sp.
ACGCCAAAGAACTACGACAAGGATTTTCTGGGCCCGATCCCGCTTTGGAAGGCGCTGGCGAAATCGGTCAATACCGCCACGGTGCGGGTGGGCCAGGCGGTGGGGCTCGATGCGGTGCGCAAGGTGGCGACCGATTTCGGCTTTGCCTCCGATCTGGCCGCCGGCCCGGCACTGGTGCTGGGCGTGTCGGAATCGACCCTGATCGAAATGACCGGGGCCTATGCCGGCATCCTCAACGGCGGTTCGTCGGTGCGCCCCTATGGGCTGACCGATCTGCGGCTCAAAGGCGAGACCGAGCCGCTCTTCGGCGCCGAAAGCGGCATTGGCGAACGGGTGATTTCCGAACTGGCGGCACGGGAACTGATGTTCATGATGCATCAGGGCGTCGAGCAGGGCACCGGAATGCGGGCCAGGCTCGATGGCCGCGAAGTGGCCGGCAAGACCGGCACCACCCAGGCCGCCCGCGATGCCTGGTTCATCGGTTTCACCGCCGACTACGTCACCGGCATCTGGATGGGCTACGATGACAACCGCCCGCTGAGTGGGGTGACCGGCGGCGGTCTTCCGGCCGAAATCTGGCACGAGGTGATGGCACGGGTGGAAGAGGGGCAGCCGGTCACGCCCCTGCCGATGGCCCGCCCCGAAGAGTGGCGCGGCCTGCCGACGGCGGGCAATCTCTGGCCGGGGCAGGCCTGGTCATCGGACGATCCGATCCCCGAGGGCGGCGTGCCGGTGGTCAATGGCGAGCTGGTGCGGCCGGGCACAGATGCCCCCACGCCGCAACCGGCGCCGCAATCGCTTGGCGAAGCGATCGATTCGCTCCTGCGCCAGATCTACTGAAACCGGCCGATCCGGCTCAGCTGGCCGCCCGAAGATCGGCGATCAGCGCATCAAGATTGCCGCGCCGCGCGTCGAGCATGGCGCCGATCTCGGTGCGCTCGGCCGCCAGCATGTTCACCCCTTCGATGATGATGTTGAAAAAGAGGTTCTTCCCCGAGCGGTCTGAGACGTGCCAAAGCACTTCGAAAGGCGCCTGCCCCTTGAGATGGGCCACGGTCTTGACCTCGTAAAAGGTCTTGACCGCCCGCGCGCCCTCCACCTCGAACCGCGCCCCGATGAACTCGCGGAAGCGCTGGCCGTATTTGCGCGAAATGTAGCCGCGAAAGGCGGTGGTGAAGGCCTGCATCTGTGCCGCGCTGGCGCTGCGCGCGGCCGTGCCCAGCGCCGAGCGGGCAATGGTGGGCACATCGGCGTAGCGGGTAAAGATGGCCTCGAATTGCGCATAAAGCGCCGCCCCCGCCTTGCCCGAGTCGATTGCGGCATTCACCTCGCCGACCGCACGGGTAATCAGCGCCCGCGCCAGGGCATCGTCAAGCGCAAACGCCATGCGGGGAAGGCCCGCCGCCACGGCCACAACCACGGCCCCCGCCAGCCAGCGGCGGCGATCAGGGCGCATAGGGGTCATCATAGGGGTCCCAAGCCAGCGCATCATTGGCCTCCTTGCCCGACAATTGATAGCGGCGCATCTGCAGGTAAAGCAGCCGACCCTGGGCATAGCTGTCGGCGCTGTCATAATAGATCGATTCGACGGTTTCCCCGAACCGCTTGCGCTCGGCCGCCTTGCCGGCAAGGCGCACTGCGGTGGCGGCGGTGGCATCGGCGCCGTCCAGCACGCCGCCCAGCGGGTTCATCGCAATATCCACCACCCGGCCCAGCGCATCGCGCCCGGTCGAGGGGCCAAAGAACGGCAGTTCGACAAAGGCACCCTCGCCCATCCCCCAGACTGCCAGCGTCTCGCCAAAATCGGTGTCGGTCTCCGGCAGCGCAAAGGAGGAACCGGCCGAATCGAACAGACCGCCCAGCCCCAGCGTCGAGTTTATCAGGAACCGGAAGGTGTTCTTCACCGCAGGCTCGGGCCGGCCCTGCAACAGCGAATTCACCACCTTGCCGGGCAGGCCCAGGTTCGAACCCGCATTGGCCACCGATCGCACCACCACAGTGTCGATGTTGCGCGGCTTGCCGGGACCGGCCTTGAAAAAGACCGTGTCGAAGCCCTTGTTGAAGCCATGCACCGCGCGATTGGCACTTTCGTAGGGGTCGTTCACCCCGCTGGGCTGCTCGGCCAGATGCGCCGTGCCACAGCCTGCAAGGGCGAGGCCGGAAATCAGGGCGAGGCCCAAGCTGATGCGCATCCGATACCCCCGGTGGCTGGCCCGTGCAAAATGCGTCGAGACAGGTGACAAGCGTTTCATTTTGGGCCAAACCCTTTGCAGAGGAATAAGGATGCGGCGGCGCGGAAACAAGGCGGCGTAGCGCATTTTCTGCCATTGGCGGGTTAACGTTTTCGCGTTTGGCACCGCTACGGGCAGGGAATCGCCGATCCGCAGGGATGCAGGCACGGGGTAGGGCCGGATGAAACGAGACGAACTTGCCGCGGGCAAAGCCGAATTGCGCGCCGCGCGGGCACAAAACCGTGCGCTGATGTGGTCGGTCGGGCTGTTTTCGGTCTTCGTCAACCTGCTGATGCTGACCGGGCCGATCTTCATGCTGCAGGTCTATGACCGGGTGCTCGGGGCGCATTCGGTGGAAACCCTGACCGCGCTTTTCCTGCTTGTCGTCTTTCTGTTCGCCGCGATGGGCCTGCTGGATTATGCCCGGGCGCGGGTGATGGCACGGGTCGGGGCGCGGTTTCAGGCCAGCCTCGAGGCGCGGGTGTTCGAGGCGGCGCTGCGGCGCAATGCGCTGGTGCCCAACGATCCGGTTTCGATGGCCAGCCTGCGCGATCTGGACGCGGTGAACAAACTGCTTGGCGCACCGGTGTTTCTGGCGCTTTTCGACCTGCCCTGGGTGCCGATCTTCCTTTCGGCCATCTTCCTGTTCCACCCGCTGCTGGGCTGGCTCTCGATTGGCGGCGGCGCGTTGCTCATTGCGGTGACGATGCTGAACCAGTCGGTCACCGGGCGGCCCCTGCAAACCGCCACCGGGGCGCAGATTGCCTCGGACCGGCTCTCGGACCAGTTGCGCGACGAGGCCGAACTGATCCAGGCACTGGGGATGCGCAGGGCCTCGTTCCTGCGCTGGCAGGTCTCGCGCGAAAGGGCGGCGGTCTCGATGCTTTCGGCCACCGATCTCGGCGGCGGATTTTCGACCTTCACCAAGACCTTCCGCGTCTTCCTGCAATCGGCGATCCTGGCACTGGGGGCCTGGGTGGTGCTGCAAGGCGAGATGACCGCCGGCGCGATGATTGCCGGTTCCATCCTGATGGGCCGGGCTCTGGCGCCGGTCGAACAGGCGGTGGGCGGCTGGCCGATGGTGGCTCGCGCCCGCGAGGGCTGGGGGCGGTTGTCGCTGCTGCTCAGCTCGATCCCGCGCGAGGCGCCCCGCACCGCCCTGCCACGCCCGCGCGCCGCGCTCGAGGCGCTGAACCTCACCGTCACCCCGCCCGGCATTTCGCTGCCCACGCTGCGCGGCGTATCGTTTCGGGTCGAGCCGGGGCAGGCGCTCGGGGTGATCGGCCCCTCCGGCGCCGGCAAATCCACCCTGGCGCGGGCCATCTGTGGCGTGTGGCGCCCCGCCAATGGCTCGATCCGGCTCGATGGCGCCACGCTCGAGCAATACGACCCCGACGTGCTGGGCCAGATGATCGGCTATCTGCCGCAGCGGGTGACACTTTTTGA
>CAZPWV010000059.1:3687-10157 GCA_964590825.1 uncultured Rhodobacter sp.
GTGGGCGTGGTCACGCAGGAAACCTACCTGTTCAACGGCACGATCGCCGAAAACATCGCCCGGCTGTCGCCCAACCCCAATTCCGAAATGGTGGTCGAGGCGGCCAGGCGCGCCGCCGCGCATCAGCTCATTCTCGATCTGCCCGATGGCTACGACACCCGTGTGAGCCAGGCCGGGGGGCGGCTGTCGGGCGGGCAGATCCAGCGGGTGGGGCTGGCACGGGCGCTTTACGGCAACCCGGTCCTGCTCGTGCTGGATGAACCCAACGCCAATCTCGACAACGAAGGCAGCCAGGCGCTCAATATCGCGGTGCGGGGGATGAAGGCGGCGGGGGGCGCGGTGCTCATCATGGCGCACCGCCCCGCCGCGATTGCCGAATGCGATACGCTGCTGGTGCTGGAGGCGGGGATGCGCCGTGCCTTTGGCCCGCGCGAAGAGGTGCTCAAGGCGATGGTGCAAAACGCCGCGGATCTGTCGCGCAAATCCGGACCGGGAGGGGTCGCATGACGCGCAAACCGAAATCGGAACCCGGCGCAGAGGCCGGCAAGCCCGAGGCGCAAGACCCGATGGCCCTGGTGCAAAGGGCGATCCCGCTGCGCCCCGCAGGGGCCGATGGCGCTGCGGGCGGGGCGGCCAGACCCGCCGCCGTTCCCGCAGCCGCACGGGCCGCAACCCCTGCCGCCGCACGGTCCGCCATCGGCCCGGCCGCTGCCGGCGGGGGCGGCACTGGCGACAGCCTTTCGACCCGCTCGGCCTTGCTGCTGGGCTTTGTGACACTGGCGGTGCTGCTGGGCGGCTTTGGCATGTGGTCGGTGTTTTCCTCCATTTCCGGGGCGGTGGTGGCCAGCGGGCAGGTCGAGGTGCATCAAAGCCGGCAGATCCTGCAGCATCTGGATGGCGGTGTGGTTTCGGAAATTCTCGTCCGCGAGGGCGACCGGGTCGAGGCCGGCCAGGTGCTGATCCGGCTTGACGGTGAATTGGCAAAATCCGAACGCGCCATTGTCGAGGGGCAGTTCTTCGAGCTTCTGGCACGGCGAGGGCGGCTTGAGGCCGAACGCGCCGATGAAACGCAGATCCGCTTCAACCCCGAGCTTCTGCGCGAGGCCGGAACCAACCCCGACGTGGCCGAACTGGCCGATGGGCAGAACCGGCTGTTCGAGGCGCGGCTGGAAACCTTGCAAAAATCGCTTGAACAGGTTGGCAAGCGACGCGAGCAGACGCAATCGCAGATCGAGGGCGTCAATGCGCAACTGGCCGCGCTGCAAACCCAGCAGGCGCTGATCGAACGCGAACTGACCGATCAGCGCAGCCTGTTGGCCAAGGGGCTGGCGCAGGCCAGCCGGGTGCTGTCGCTCGAACGCGAGGCGGCCAGTCTTGCGGGCCAGTTGGGCAGCCTGACCGCCGAACGCGCCCAGGCCGAGGGCCGGATCACCGAACTGGAGCTTGAATCGCTGCGGCTGTCCTCGCAGCGGCGCGAAGACGCCGAAAGCGAGTTGCGCAACATCGGTTACCGCGAGTTGGAACTGGCCGAGCGCCGCCGCGCCCTGACCGAGCAGATCGACCGGCTCGAAATGCGCGCCCCGGTGGCCGGTCTGGTCTATGCGATGACCGTCACCACGCCGCGTTCGGTCATCCGCGCGGCGGAACCGGTGCTCTACATCGTGCCGCAAGACCGCCCGCTGGTGATTGCGGCACGGGTTTCACCGATCAACATCGACGAAATCAGCATCGGCCAGCCGGTGATCTTGCGCTTTCCAGCCTTTGCCAGCCGCACCACGCCCGAGGTTTTCGGTCAGGTGACGAAGATCTCCGCCGATGCGCTGGTGGACGAGGCCACGCGGACGTCTTATTTCCGCACCGAGGTGATGCTGAACCCCGGCGAGATCGACAAGCTGGGCGCCCTTGTCCTGCTGCCCGGAATGCCCTCTGAAGTGTATATCCGCACCGGAGAGCGCAGCCCTCTCGCCTATCTGACCCGGCCTTTCACCGATTACTTCAACCGCGCCTTCCGCGAAAACTGACTACAGCTTTTTCAGCAAGGTCTCGGTTGGCCAGGCATCGGCGGGCAGGCCCAGGCGCTTTTGTTCGCGCTGCACGGCATCACGGGTCTTTTGCCCCAATATGCCGTCGACCGGCCCCACATCATGGCCTTTGGCGGCCAGTTTCTGCTGCAATGCCTTCATCCGCTCGACGCTCAGCCCCGGCTCGGGGGCGCGGCCATCCACCCGTGCCGCTCCTTCCAGCCGGGTGGCGAAATAGGCCGCCGTCGTCACATAGACAAAGCTCTGGTTCCAGTTGAACAGCACCTTGAAATTCGGATAGGCCATGAAGGCCGGGCCCTTGCGCCCCATCGGCAGCAGCACCGACCCCGGCCCGCCGGCAAGGCTTCCCTGCCGCGCCTGCACCCCCATCCGCGCCCAGTCGGCGGTGGACAGGCTCTGGTTCAACCCGGTCTTCGACCAGTCCATTTCGGCAGGAACGGTGATTTCCTGCAGCCAGGGTTCACCCCGCCGCCAACCCATCCCGGCAATCATCTTCGCCCCGGAGATCAGCGCATCGGCGCTCGAGCCCTTGAGGTTCACATGCCCGTCGCCATCGCCATCGACGCCATTGCGCAAGATATCCTCGGGCAGCATCTGCACCTGGCCAATCTCGCCCGCCCAGGCCCCCAGACTGCGGGCGGGGTCGAAATCGCCCCGCGCAAACAGCTCGGCCGCCGCCATCACCTGCGGGCGGAACAGTTGCGGGCGGCGGCAGTCATGCGCCAGCGTCACCAGCGCGTCGCGGGTGTTGAAATCGCCCTGCACCTGGCCGAAATCGGTTTCCAGCCCCCAGAAGGCCAGCAAAACCCCCCGCGAAACGCCATAGTCGCGCTCGGCCCGGTCAAAGACCGCATCGAATTTTCGCGCCATCGCGGCGCCGGTTTGCAGCCGGTTCTTTGAAATCACCGAGGCCTGAAAATCGAGGAAGGTCTTGCGAAACACCCCCTGCGCGCGGTCCGCCTTGAGCACGCGGCCATCCTGACGCACGCCTTTGAAGAACGCATCGGCCTGCGCGGCGCTGAGGCCGTGGCGCTGCGCCTCGGTCTTCAGCCCGGCCACAAAACCCGCAAAATCGCCACCGCATTGCGCCTGTGCCGCAAGGGGCAGGCCAAGCGACAGACAAAAGGCATAAACAAAGGAACGCATGGGCCTCTCCCTCCGAGATTTGCGCGCAGGCTATCCGCAGGCCGGGACTTCGGCAACAGGCGTTGCATTTGCGGCACGGTGACCGGGTTGCACATTAGGTTAACTTGATTTTTACACATGATCCCGCAGACTTGGCCCATGAGCACCCGAAAGGGCGTGGCGCAGGAGGGCGCGATGGAATTTCTGCCAAGAGATATTCTTGCCAGCCTGCGCGAGGCCAGCCGCCGCAATGGCAAACGCCGCTCGCGGCTGCGCGTTCATGCCGGCGATGCGGTCTGGCCGGTGCTTGGCCGCTGGCACGGGGGGTTTTCGCTGGATGCCGGCCAGGTGGCGCATCTGCGCGGGCTGGTTGATCTCTACGAAGGCGGCCGGCATATCGCCACCGCGCTGATCGTGGCCTCCGAGGTCGTGGGCGGCGAACTCATTTGCACCACCAAGCGCGAAACCCCGGTGCGAGATCGCCCCGCGCTCGATTTCGTGCGCGACGAAAACGCCCCGATGGGCTACCTGCCGCGCGCCTAGGCCAGACGCTCGGGCAGGCTCAGGCCTTTGAGCACTTCGGCGGCGGGCATGGGCCGCTTGCCCTCGCGCTGCGCCTCGAGCACGCGCAGGGCGCCGCTGCCGCAGGCAATATCGAACCCCGCAAGCACCGTACCGGGGGCTTTCGGCCCCGCGGGGACCGTCGGCGGCTCGATCTGCGCGGCGCGCAACAGTTTGATGCGCTCGCCGCCCAGTTCGAACCAAGCACCGGGGAACGGCGACAGCCCGTTGATCTGGCGCACCAGGTCCGCCGCCGGGCGGCGCCAATCCAGCCGCGCTTCGGATTTGTCGATCTTGGCGGCATAGGTGACCCCGGCCTCGGGCTGCGGCAGAGCCGGCAGGCCGGGCAGCCGCGCCAGCGCATCAACGATCATCCGCGCGCCCAGATGGCTGAGCCGATCATGCAATTCGCCGGTGGTTTCGGTGGCGCCAATCGGCAGCGCCGCACGCAGCAGCACCGGGCCGGTATCCAGCCCCGCCTCCATCTGCATGATGCAGATCCCGGTTTCGGCATCGCCCGCCAGAATGGCCCGGTGGATCGGCGCGGCCCCCCGCCAGCGCGGCAAGAGCGAGGCATGGATGTTGAGGCACCCCAGCCGCGGCGCCTCCAGAATGGCTTGCGGCAGGATCAGCCCATAGGCCACCACCACCGCCACATCGGCCGCCAGCGCGGCAAACCCCGCGCGCTCTTCGGTGGATTTGAAATTCAGCGGATGGCGCACCGTCAGGCCCAGCGCTTCGGCACGGGCCTGCACCGGGCTGGGCCGCAGCGCCTTGCCCCGCCCGGCCGGACGCGGCGGCTGGGTGTAGACCGCCACCACCTCATGCGCGGCGCAAAGCGCCTCGAGCACCGGCACCGAAAACGCGGGCGTGCCCATGAAAACGACCCGCATCAGCCCCTCCGCACCAGCTTGCCGGCCTTTTGCACCAGCATCTTGCGGCGCAGCGGGCTGAGATGGTCAAGATAGGTCTTGCCGTTCAGATGGTCGATCTGGTGCTGCACGCTGGTGGCCCAAAGACCAACGAAATCCCGGTCTTCGATCTCGCCCGCAGCGTTGAGAAACCGCACCGTCACCGCGCGGGGCCGCTCGATGCTGGCCCAGACGCCGGGCAGGTTGGGGCTGGCCTCATCGTGAGAACGCATCTGCACCGAGGCATGCAGCACCTCCGGGTTGGCCATCCGCACCGCCTGACCGCGCTTGTCGGAGGCATCCACCACCGCCAGCCGCAGCAGGATGCCAATCTGTGGCGCCGCCAGCCCGACACCGGGCATGGCATCCATGGTTTCCACCATGTCATCCCAGATCATCTGCACCGTTTCGGTGATGGCCGGCACCGCGGCGGCGGCACTGTGCAGGCGTTTGTCATCATAGGGGATGAAGGGGCGAACCGCCATTATGCCCAGCTTTCCTTCGCGTCCCGCGCCCGTTCACGCTTGAGCTTTTCCATCTTGCGGGTAATCATTTGCCGTTTCAGCGGCCCCAGGTAGTCGATGAAAAGCTTGCCGTTGAGATGGTCGAACTCGTGCTGCGCACAGGTCGCCCAAAGTGCGTCGAACTGCTCTTCGTGCATCTGCCCGTCTAGGCCCAGCCAACGCATCCGCACCTCGCGCGGGCGGGTTACCTCGGCATATTGGTCGGGGATCGACAGGCAGCCTTCCTCATAGACATTGGTCTCGTCCGAGGTCCAGGTCACCTCCGGGTTGACAAGCACCATCGGCTGCGGCGCCGAGGATTTGTCTTTCACGCAATCCATCACGAACACCCGCCGCAGCACCCCCACTTGCGGCGCGGCAAGGCCGACGCCGGGGGCGTCATACATGGTGGCCAGCATGTCATCGGCCAGCCTGCGCAGGTCATCGTCGATGACGGGCACAGGTTCGCAAAGCTTCTTGAGCCGCGGGTCGGGATGGATGAGGATGGGGCGAATGGTCATGGCCGAGATTTAGGCGAAGGGACGGCGGCGTGCAATGGCGGGCTTGATTGAAAACAAGGTTCCGCAATTGCACATATCTTTGGGACAAATTACTGCAATTTTCATCTTCACTGGAACGCTGTGCCAGATTATTGATCCAATCTGGAACACCAGCCCAAACGGAGCCGCCCGATGAGCCTCACCCCGGACTTTGACGAAGTGATCGACCGTGTCGGCACGCATTCGGTAAAATGGGATTGCATGGAAGAGCTTTATGGCGTTGCGCCCGACGAAGGCATCGCCATGTGGGTGGCCGACATGGATTTTCGCCCGCCGCAAGTGGTGCAACGGGCGCTCGAATCCCTCGCGGCGCAGGGCATCTATGGCTATTGGGGCGACAACCGCGCCTATCACGCCGCCATCCAGTGGTGGATGGCCGAGCGTCACGGCTGGGCGGTCGAGGCAGAGGGAATCTTCACCACCCATGGCCTGGTCAACGGCACCGCGCTCTGCATCGATGCCTTCACCGCGCCGGGCGATGGCGTCATGCTGATGACCCCGGTCTATCACGCCTTTGCCAGGGTGGTGAAAGCGGCGGGGCGGCGCGTGGTCGAATGCCCGCTGAAGATCGAGCAGGGCCGCTACCAGATGGATTTCGACACCTGGGAACACCAGATCGACGCTTCGGTGAAAATGCTCATCCTCTGTTCGCCGCACAACCCCGGTGGCCGGGTCTGGAGCCGCGCCGAGCTGGAAGCCACCGCCGATTTTGCCCGCCGACATGGGCTGATCCTGGTGTCGGATGAAATCCACCACGATCTGGTGATG
>CAZPWV010000060.1:0-3288 GCA_964590825.1 uncultured Rhodobacter sp.
TGGCAGGTGCCGATCAACACCACCTCGGCGCATGGCTCGGCGCGGTTCGTTTCCATCCCCCGCGCCCATATCGACACGAAATTCGCCGAAGGCATGAAGGTGGCCGTGGTCGCGGGCTTTCAGGGGCTGAGCCCCGAAGGGCGTATCACCACGCTGGGCCGGGGCGGCTCGGATACCACCGCCGTGGCCTTTGCCGCCGCCTTCGGCGCCGAGCGCTGCGACATCTACACCGATGTCGACGGCGTCTATACCACCGACCCGCGCATCAGCTCCAAGGCCCGCAAGCTCGACAAGATCGCCTTCGAGGAAATGCTCGAACTGGCCTCGCTCGGCGCCAAGGTGCTGCAAACGCGCTCGGTCGAGCTGGCGATGCGCTACAATGTGCGCCTGCGGGTGCTTTCGTCCTTCGAGGACACCGACGAAAATTCTGGAACCCTTGTCTGCGGTGAGGAAGAAATCATGGAATCGAAAGTCGTCTCCGGCGTCGCCTATTCGCGCGACGAGGCCAAGATCACGCTTTTCACCATCGACGACCGTCCGGGCGTGGCGCAGGCCATTTTCGGCCCGCTGGCCGATGCCGGGGTGAATGTCGACATGATCGTGCAGAACATCTCGGAAAAGGATTATGACGAACGCCACTCCGGTGCCGTGACCGACATGACCTTTTCCTGCCCGATCAATCAGGTGGCCCGCGCCCAGAAGGCGATGGAAGAGGCGATGGCCGACGGCAAGATCAAATATGACGATCTGATCGTCGATACCGATGTGGCCAAGGTGTCGGTGGTGGGCATCGGAATGCGGTCGCACGCCGGTGTTGCGGCGCGGATGTTCGAGGCACTTGCCGCCGAAAACATCAATATCAAGGTCATCTCCACCTCCGAGATCAAGATTTCGGTGCTGATCGACCGGAAATATATGGAACTGGCCGTGCAGGCCCTTCATGATTGCTTCGAACTGGAAAAATCGGCCTGAGCGGATGAGGTCAGGCCCTTGCAGGCAAACGGGGGCTGAAAGGCATGGTCGATCGCAGCGAGAGTGACAGCCGCACGCTGTTGCGCCGGTTGCGCGACACGCTGGCCACCCCCGGCGGCGGGCAGGACCGGCTGGACCGCATCACCCGGCTGATCGCCGATTCGATGCGCACCCATGTGTGCTCGATCTACCTGTTCCGCGACCCCGAAACGCTTGAACTCTGCGCCACCCACGGGCTCAAGCCCGAGGCCGTGCACCAGACCCGGATGCGGCTGGGCGAGGGGCTGGTGGGGCGTGTGGCGCGGGTGGGGGCTGCGGTCAACACCGGCAATGCCCCTGCAGAGCCGGGGTTTCGCTACATGCCCGAAACCGGCGAAGAGATCTATTCGAGCTTTCTGGGCGTGCCGATCCAGCGCGTCGGTGAAAAGCTGGGCGTGCTGGTGGTGCAATCGCGCGAGGCCCGCGAATTTTCCGATGACGAAGTCTATGGCCTCGAAGTCGTGGCCATGGTGCTGGCGGAAATGACCGAGCTGGGCGCCTTTACCGGCGATCAGGGCGGCATTGGCGCGGTGCACCGTTTTCCGGTGCTGTTTCGCGGCTCGATCGGCCAGGAAGGCGCCGCCGAGGGCCGGGTCTGGCTGCACGAGCCGCGCGTGGTGGTGACCAATCCGGTCGGCGACGACCCCGAGGCCGAAAAGGCGCGGCTGGAAGAGGCCATCGTGATGCTGCAGCGCCAGATCGACGAGATGCTGGTGGGCGCCGCCGCGATGGACAAGGAACAGCGTCAGGTTCTGGAAGCCTACAAGATGCTGGCCCATTCGCGCGGCTGGCTGCGTCGGATGAGCGAAGACATCGAACTGGGCCTTTCGGCCGAAGCGGCGGTGGAAAAGGAACAATCCACCGCAAGGGCACGGCTGGAGCAATCGAACGATGCCTATCTGCGCGAGCGCCTGCATGACCTTGACGACCTGTCGAACCGGCTCTTGCGCCTGCTGACCGGGCAGGGCTCGGATACCGGCGCCGAACTGCCCGAAAACCCGGTTCTGGTGGCACGCAACATTGGCCCGGCCGAGTTGCTGGACTATGGCCGCCGGCTGCGCGGTGTGGTGCTTGAGGAAGGCTCGGTGGGCAGCCATGCCGCCATTGTGGCACGGGCGCTGGCGATTCCGCTGGTGATCCATGCCACACGGATCACCAGCGAGGCGCTCAACGGCGACCCTGTTCTGGTCGATGGTGACCAGGGCATCGTTCACCTGCGCCCCGAGGAAAGCGTGGCCCATGCGTTCCGCGACAAGATCGCCATGCAGGCGGAGGCGCAAAAACGCTATGCCGATCTGCGTGGTTTGCCGGCTCAGGACCGCTCCGGCACCACCATCCGGCTGATGATGAACGCCGGGCTGATGGCCGATCTGCCCTCGCTGAGCGGCTCGGGCGCCGATGGCGTGGGGCTGTTTCGCACCGAATTGCAATTTCTGATCCGTTCACGGGTGCCGCGCCGGGGCGAGCTGGCGGCACTTTACAAACGCGTCATCGATGCCGCGCAGGGCAAAAGGGTGCAGTTTCGCACCCTCGACATCGGCTCTGACAAGGTGCTGCCCTACATGAAGCCGCAAGACGAGCCGAACCCGGCCATGGGCTGGCGGGCAATCCGGGTTGGCCTCGACAAGCCGGGCGTGCTGCGGATGCAGTTGCAGGCGCTGATCCGCGCCGCCGAGGGGCGGCCGCTGTCGGTGATGTTTCCCTTCATCGCCACCCCCGACGAATTTCACGCCGCCCATGCGCTGCTGTTGCGCGAAATCGACCGCGAGGCGGTGCTGGGCCGCCCCGTGCCGGGCGATCTCAAGGTGGGGGCGATGCTCGAAACCCCCTCGCTGGCCTTTGCCCCCGACAGTTTCTTTGCCGCCTGCGATTTCATCTCGATCGGCGGCAATGATCTCAAGCAGTTCTTCTTTGCCGCAGACCGCGAAAATGAACGCGTCCGGCGCCGCTATGACACGCTCGATGTCAGCTTTCTGACCTTCCTCGAAAAGATCGTCCAGCGGTGCGAGGCCAATGCGGTTGCGCTGAGCTTTTGCGGCGAGGATGCCGGGCGGCCGACCGAGGCGCTGACCTTTGCCGCCCTGGGCATCCGCACCCTCTCGATGCGGCCAGCCTCGATCGGGCCGGTGAAACATCTGATCCGCCGCGCCGATCTGGGCGCGCTGCGCCAGATCATCCAGACCGCCCGCGCCACCGGCCAGCAATCGGTGCGCGGGGCGGTGCTGGCCTATCTCGCCACCCTCTGAACGCGGCCCGCCGCCCGAATGCGCCCGGATC
>CAZPWV010000060.1:3298-8024 GCA_964590825.1 uncultured Rhodobacter sp.
GGATCTACGGCCCGGATCTGCGGCTCGGCCGGGTCAGTTCAGCGCGCTCAGTTCGCGCAAGATCGTGCCGTTGCGGCACCAGTCGGGGGCCGAACCCGACTGCCCGGCATGGTCGGCCAGAAAGGCCATGCAGCCCTGCGCCCCGTCGCAGCCCCGGCAGCGGGTTATCATCGTGGCGAAATCCGCCTGCGTCAGAAACCCGTCATGCATGGCCTCGGTGAGGTTCACCCCCATCCGCCGCGCCATGCCGCGAGTGATCCAGAAATGCAGGTCGATATTGCCGTGAACGCCCATCACTTCCCTCCTTCGGCGGTCTCGGAGCAGCGCCCGTCGCGGGCCAGTGCGTCGCGCAGTCGCGCCATCATTTCGCGGTTGTTGCAATAGTCGGGCGCAGCCTCGGCCGTGGCCGCGCCGCCCTGCGCCTCGGGGGCGGGGCACGCCGCCAACCAGCGCAGGCAAGCCTGGGGGTCGTCGCAACTGGCGCAGCGCATCACCGCCATGCGCCAGTCCTCGCCACTCAGCCGCCCCTCGGCCATCGCCACAGTCAGATCGACGCCAAGAACCTCGGCCATCCGATTCATCAGCGCGGCGTGACGATTGAGGGTTTTCAGCCCGAACATGGCCTATCCTTGGGCAAAGTGGCGAATGGCTCCATGCTCCGCCCCGCCCCCCGGCCTTGCCATGATTCAGATCAAGCCGGCCGGATCAAGACAGGGCCGCCGCGCCGGCTCGGCAAAAGCCTGCGCATCGGCCGGTCCGGCGCATCGGGTGGCTAAGGCTGCCCGGCGTTCAGCCCCGCCACCACCTGGCGCACCGCCGCAATGCGCTCGGCGTTGCCGGGATGGGTGCCCAGAAAGCTGTGTCCGGGGTCGGGGATGCGGGTGAAGAACTGTGCCCCCCGCGCCGGATCATAGCCGGCATTCCAGGCGATGACCGCACCCAGCCGGTCGGCCTGCAATTCGTAATCCTTCGAATAGGCCCGTGCGCCGAAATCGGCACCCAGGTCACGCGCCTGCGATACCCCCTGCGCATCGGCCCCCGAGGCCGCCGCCAGCACCCCAAGTATCAGCGCCCCCGCCGTGGCATCCGAGGTCTTCGCTTCCAGATGCCCCAAAATGTAATGCGCCGCCTCGTGCCCCATCACAAAGGCCAACTCGTCGGCATTGCGCGCCTCGGCGATCAGCGCCAGGTTGAACGCCACCACCGGGCGCCCCCTGGCATCAATGGTCTGAAAGGCGTTCGGCGCCGCATCGGGGCGGTCATCGACCAGCACCTGATAGTCACAATTGCGCCGCCCCCCGGTGCGGACCCGGCATTCGGCCTCGATCCGCGGCTCCATCACCCCCGCAACCGTGGCAAAGCTCTGTGCCGCGCTCTGCGCATCGGGGCCCGGCTCGGCCTGCACCACCGGCGCATGGGCGGGCGGCATCGGCGTGCGCACCACCGCCGGAACCGGCGGCGCACAGGCCGCCAGAAGCAGCGGCAGAAGGACACGCGGGGCAAGGCGAAGGCGATGAAACGGCATGGCGGACAGGGTTTGTTGCGACGCGGCAATCCTAGCGGCAGCGGTGCGACGGGCGCAACGCCCCACCCGGCCCTTCACCGAAATGTTTGCCCTTTTCGCCCCCGCCCCGGCGCGCTAGCATGGCCCCATGTTCACCATCGAGCACGAATTCGACGCCACCGTAATCACCCTCGTCGATGAGGGCGAAGACCCGCGTGACTATCTGCAAGAAGATGTCACCATTCAATCCTTCGAAGATTGCGTGGTGGTCGAGCAACTCGACGAGACCTCCAACACGGTGATGCGGGTGGTGTTTTCGCATTCGCAATTGCGCGAACTGGCCGCCGCACTCGATCTGCCCGAGGGAGTCTATCGCGTGCAATTGCGCGACAAGAAGGCCTGAACGGCCACAACCCCAAGCCGGCGACCACCGCCGTGAATGCTGCCGAAGGGCCCGGCCACAGCGCTTCCCGCAACCGGATTCCGGCCCCGGTCCGGCACTCACACGGCGATATTGTCGATCATCCGCACGTCGCCCAGATAGACCGCCACCAAAAGCCGCGCCGGCGCGCTCAGCTCCGCGAGCGGCCGCAACCCCTCGGCCGAGCGCAGCTCGAGATACTCGAACCCATGAAACCCCGCCGCAAGAATCTGCGCCTGCGCGGCCTCGAGGGCCTGCGCCACCGGAACCCCCGCGCGCATCGCCTGTGCGGCCTGCATCATCGCCGCGTGCAGCCGGGGCGCCACCGCCCGCTCTGCCGCGCTCAGCCGCATGTTGCGCGACGACATCGCCAGCCCGTCGGCCTCGCGGATGGTCGGGCAACCGATGATCTTCACCGGAATGTTGAGGTCTTCCACCAGCCGCCGCACCACCTGCAACTGCTGCCAGTCCTTTTCGCCGAAAAACGCCCGTCCGGCCTGGGTCATGCCGAAAAGCTTGGTCACCACCGTGGCGACGCCCTCGAAATGGCCGGGGCGAAAGGCGCCCTCCAGCGGCTCGGACACGCCCGAAACCGAAACCACCGTGGCAAACCCGTCGGGATAGACCTCGTCCACCCCCGGCGCGAACAGCACATCCACCCCCTCGGCCTCAAGCAGCGCAAGATCATGCGCCTCGTCGCGGGGGTATTTCTTCAGATCGTCCTTGCTGTTGAACTGCATCGGATTGACAAAGATCGTCACGATCACCCGGTCCGACTGCTGCCGCGCCTCGCGCACAAGGCTCATGTGGCCCTCATGCAGCGCCCCCATCGTGGGCACCACGCCAACCAGCATCCCCGAGCGTTTCCACGCCGCCACCTTGTCGCGCAATTCGGCGGAACTGCGGATGATCTGGGTCATTTCCGCACCTCGTCGGCAAAGGAATGCTCGGCGGCGGGAAAGGCCCGCGCCCGCACTTCGGCGGCATAGGCGCTGACCGCTTCGGCCGCGCTCGCCCCCAGTTCGGCATAGCGTTTGACGAATTTCGGGCGGAAATCGGTGAACAGGCCCAGCATGTCATCGATCACCAGCACCTGCCCGTCACAGTCCGCCCCGGCGCCGATGCCGATGGTGGGAATGGCGATCTCTTTCGAGATCTCTCCCGCAAGCGTGGCCGGCACCTTTTCCAGAACCACCGCAAAGGCCCCGGCCGCATCCACCGCAACCGCATCGGCGCGCAGCCGTGCCGCATCGGCGCCGCGCCCCTGCACCTTGTAGCCGCCCAGCGTGTTCACCGATTGCGGCGTCAGCCCGACATGGGCCATCACCGGAATGCCGCGCGCGACCAGAAAGGCGATGGTCGCCGCCATATGCACCCCGCCCTCAAGCTTCACCGCCCCGGCACCGGTTTGCGCCATCAGCCGCGCCGCATTGCGAAAGGCCTGTTCGGGGCTTTCCTCGTAGCTGCCAAAGGGCATGTCGATCACCATCAGCGCATGGCTCAGCCCGCGCGTCACCGCCTGACCGTGCAGGATCATCATCTCCATCGTCACGCCAAGGGTCGAGGGCAGGCCATGCAGCACCATGCCCACGGAATCCCCCACCAGCACCACATCGCAGGCGGCATCGGCCAGCCGCGCCACGGGCGTAGTATAGGCGGTCAGCACCACCACCGGGGTCTTGCCTTTCAGGGCCATGATATCGGCCGGCATCAGCCGCTTCTGGGTTCCGGTTGCGCTCATCGAAAGCCCTCCCTCTCGCTGCGGGCAGCCATAGCGCTTCTGCCCCGATATTGCAAAAGATGACTGCTGCAATGCAGCATTAAAGGGGTGATTTGCCGCAGCGTTTCCCCCCCCCGGCGGCGGCGGGGGCTGGCGGGGCCAACGGGGTCTTTCCCTTTCATCTGCGGCCAAATACCCTGCGGTGCGGGCAATCGCCCCGCATCATCCCGCATCCCCCATCCGCACGGAGCCGCCATCATGCACCTCGAACGCCTCACCCCAAAGGGCGAACCCGAAACCTCCCGCCCGGACCCGGCCCGGCTGGTCGAGGGCGATCCGCTGCATCGGACCTGGGCCGCCGAAGACGACCGCGGCCTCTACTGCGGGATCTGGGAAAGCACCCCCGGCGCCTGGCGGGTGCAGTATGATGAATGGGAATATTGCCGCATCCTGGCGGGCCGATCCGAGATCATTGGCACGGATGGCACCTGCCTCAGCGTTGGTCCGGGCGATGCCTTCATGATCCGCCCCGGATTTGCCGGCGTCTGGCGGGTGATCGAAACCACCCGCAAGGATTATGTGATCCTCGTGCGCTAGCCCTGGGCTCGGGCCCCGCCGCTCAGTTGCCGCGGGCTTCGGCCGAAGCCACGGCGGCGGCATGTTGCTGCGCTTCCAGCTCTTCGGCATCGACGATCTGCCCGGCTTCCCAGGCGGCCTGATCGGCGGCAATCAGCTCCACCGCCGCCTCGGGCACCACATAGCCGGTGTGCAGTTCCACCACCGGACCCTCCAGCGCAAGGCTCTCGGCACGGCTGCGCACCTTGACCCGCGTGCCCAGTTCGGCCTCGTCGAACATGTCGATGATGTCCTGGTTGAACAGCCGGATACAGCCCGCCGAAGTGGCCTTGCCGATCGAGCTTGGGTCCATCGTGCCGTGGATGCGGTAATAGGTGTCCTTGCCGTTGCGGTAGAGATAGAGCGCCCTTGCGCCCAGCGGGTTGTCGAGCCCGCCCTTGAGCCCGCCTGCCAGCGGCCCGTAAAGCGCCCGGTCGGCGCGGATCATGTTCGCGGTGCTGGTGAT
>CAZPWV010000060.1:8053-10157 GCA_964590825.1 uncultured Rhodobacter sp.
CGGGTTCGACGACATGGTAAAGCAGCCGCGCATAGGGGTCGATGACAATGGTTCCGGCCTCTTCGGGCCCGTTATACGCGACCCAGCGGCGACGGTTGCGCTCGTTCAGATAGGCCGGGTTCACCGCGGGAACCACACGATCGCCATCGGCGCGATCCTGATACTCGGGCGGAACCGCCGAAGAAGACGACAGCGAGGCAGGGGTCATCGGATCGGTGGCGCACCCGGCAAGCAGGGCGATGACAACCAGCCCCGCAAGGGGGGCGCGCAGACGAGACGGCAGACGAAACACGGGCAGCACCTGTTGCAAGAAACGAATCCCCCCGAGCAGAGGGGGCCTGACCACTCAAAAGGCCAATCCCGGCCATGCGGGTCAAGCCCTTGCGTGCCCAAGCCCCTGAAAACGGTTGGATTAACCCGAAGCTGCGGCATTTTTCCGGCACCCTGACGGCGGGGCGCGGGGCGGGAGCGGATGAAATTTGACAATTTGGTAAATTCTATATGACACTTTCCCCCTGGCGCAGGACGCGCTTCGAGGGCCCGCCGTGCATTCGCTTGTGCTTTTGATCGAGATTGCCGGGGCGGTCGCGCTGCTGCTGACCGGGCTGGGGCTGGTGCGCGAAGGGGTCACCGCGGCGCTGGGGGTGCGGCTCAAGGTGGCGCTTGGCCTTGGCACGCGCAACACGCCGCGGGCCTTTCTGACCGGGCTGCTGGCCACACTCGGGCTGCAAAGCTCGACCGCCACCGCGCTGATCGTGGCGTCGTTTGCCGAGCGCGGCATGATTCGCGGGGCGATGGCGCAGGTGGCGATGCTGGGGGCCAATCTGGGCACGGCCTTGACGGCATGGATCATTGCCGCCGGGTTCGATGCGCTGGCCCCGGCCCTTGTGCTCATGGGATATGTGGCGCGGCGGCGGGGCAGCCCGGCGGTTGCGGGGGCGGGTCTGGCGCTGATCGGCGTCGGGCTGATGCTGCTGTCGCTGAGCCTGCTGGGCATGGCCACCGCCCCGCTGCGCGAGGCCCCGGCGATGGCCGCCTTCCTGCGCCTGCTCGATGGTGCCTGGCCGGTGGCGGCGCTGGTTTCGGCGGGGCTGGCGGCGCTGTTTTCCTCGTCGCTGGCGATGGTGATGCTGATCCTGGCGCTGGCCCCCTCGCCGGGGCTGGCGGTGGCCATGGTGCTGGGCGCCAATCTGGGCGGCGCGGTGCCGCCGCTGCTGCTGACGGCGCAATCGGGTCCGGCGGCACGGCGGGTCACGCTGGGCAATCTGCTGGCCCGTGCGCTGGGCTGTGCGCTGGTTCTGCCCTTTGCCGAACCTGCGGGGGCGGCACTGACGGCGCTGCCGCTGCCGCGCACCGCGCTGGCCGTGGCGGCGCATCTGGGCTTCAACCTTGCTCTCTCGGTCGCCCTTCTGCCGCTGGCGGCCCCGCTGGCGCGGATCGTGGCGCGGCTCTTGCCCGATGCGGCGCCCAGCAACACCCCCGGCAGCCGCTGGCTGGACGAGGCGGCGCTGAGCACCCCGGCGCTGGCCCTGACCGGGGCCAGCCGCGAGGCGCTGGCCATTGGCGACATCATCGAGCGGATGCTGGTGCAGACCCAGACCGCCTTTCGCAGTTCGGACGATGCGCCGCTGGCCGAGGTCAGCGCCCTCGAAGGCCGGGTGGACCGGGTGCAGCAGGAGGTGAAAACCTATCTCTCGCGGCTCGGCCCCGATGCCGGCGAGGACGAGCGGCGACGGGCCATCATCGTGCTCGATTATGTCATCAACCTGGAACACATGGGCGACATCATCGACCGCGGCCTGGCCACCGAAGTGCGCAAGAAAGTCTCGCTCGGGCTGCGGTTTTCCGATGACGGCTATAGCGAGCTTGACGCCATGTTTTTGATAACATTGGAAAACCTTCGTCTTGCCCAAACCATCTTTCTAAGCCGGGATCGCGCCTTGGCGCGGCAGTTGATGGAGTCAAAGGTCGATGTGCGACGGATGGAGCGGCAATCGGCACAGCGCCATCTGTTGCGGCTGCGCGAGGGGCAGGCGCAGAGCCACGAAACCTCCTCGCTGCATCTTGACATGTTGCGCGACCTCAAACGGCTCAACGCGCATAT
>CAZPWV010000061.1:0-10086 GCA_964590825.1 uncultured Rhodobacter sp.
AGCGTCAGCGTGGCAAAGGACGACAGCGTGATTGCAAAAACCGGCAGGCAGATGTGCCAGAGGTAATCCAGCGCCTTGCCCATCAGCGACAGACTTTCCCAGCCGTCCGAGGTCAACCCGCGCAGCGGAAAGAGCTTCCAATAGCTGCCGCCGGCGAAAAGCACCATCAAGAGCACCGAAAACACCAGCGTCGGAATGGCATAGGCGACAATGATGGCGGCCGAGGTCCAGGTGTCAAAGGCGGTGCCGTCCTTCACCGCCTTGCGAATGCCCAAGGGAATGGAAATCAGATAGGCCAGCAGCGTGGACCATAGCCCGAGCGAGATCGAGACCGGCAGTTTCTCGACCACCAGCTCGACCACCGATTTGTTCTTGAAGAACGAATTGCCGAAGTCAAAGCGCAGGTAATCGCCCATCATTTTCAAAAACCGAACGGGCGCAGAGATCTTTTCCTTGTGGCAGGCGGGGTCTTTCAGGCTGGGCGTGCCGGTGAAGCCCTCGGCACAGACCACGCGCGAAAAGCCCATGTCGATTTCAAGCTGCGCCAGCAACTCGGGCGAGATGCCGCGGGCGCCCTGATAGCCCAGATCCTCGCCGCTGGGCTGGCCCGCATCGGCGCCGCCGGTGAGGTTGCGCGTGGCGTCGGCCTCGCCCTGAACGCGGGCGATGATCTGTTCGATCGGCCCGCCCGGCACGAATTGGGTCAGTGCAAAGTTAATCACCATGATGCCGATGAGGGTCGGAATGACCAGCATCAGCCGCCGCAAGATATAGGCGCCCATCCGTGTTCTGCCCTGCCTTTGCGCCGGGCTAGAACGCCCCGGCGGCTTTCAGTTTTTCGCCTTTTTCGGCGTTATACCACCAGAAATCCATCTCGCCCAGCGCATAGGGCGGCAGGGTTTCGGGATGTTCGAACATATCGTAATAGGCCACCGTGTGGCTGGCCTTGAACCACTGCGGCACCCAGAAATGAAGCGCCCGCAGCGCCCGGTCCAGCGCCTGCACGCGCGGGGTCAGTTCGGCGCGGTCCTGCGCCTCCTCGACCAGCCGGATCAGCTTGTCGATGGCGGGATTGGCCAGCCCCGCCGCATTGAACACATCGCCCACCGAGTCCGAGCCGAAATATTGCTGCAAGCCCGCGCCGGGCAGCAGATCCTGCCCGAAATGCGCCGAGATCATATCGTAGTCGTGGCTGCGGCGGCGGGTTTCGTATTGCGCATCATCGACACGCACCATCGAGGCATCGACACCCAGCGCCCGCAGGTTTTCCACATAGGGGTTGATGACCCGGTCAAAGGTCTGGCTGTCGTTGAGGATCTCGATCCGCAGCGTCTCGCCACCGGCATTGCGCCGCACCCCGTCGGCCCCCACCGCCCAGCCCGCCGCATCCAGAAGTTGCGCGGCGCGGCGCATGTTGGCGCGGTCAAGCTGGCGGGCCCCCGAGACGGGCGCCATCACCGCCGGATCGCTCAGCACGCCCGCCGGCAGATCGGCCGCCAGCGGCTGCAACAGCGCAAGTTCCTCGGCGCCGGGCGTGCCGGTGGCGGCCAGCCCGGAATTTTCCCAAACCGAATGGATGCGCGAATAAAGCCCGGAAAACAGCGTTTCATTCGACCATTCGAAGTTGAACATCAGCCCCAGCGCCTGCCGCACGCGGATGTCTTGCAGCTTTTCGCGGCGCAGGTTCAGCGCGAAAGCCTGGCCGTTGGCCACATCGCCGCTGGGCAGTTCGGCCTTGACCACATACCCCTTTTTCAGGGCCGGAAAATCGTATCCCGTGGCCCAGATGATCGAGCTGGCTTCGTTGCGGAAAGTGTAGCTGCCGGCCTTGAATCCCTCGAAAGCGGCCTGATAATCGCCGTAATATTCCACCCGCAGCCGGTCGAAATTGTTGCGCCCGACGTTGATCGGCAGCGCCGCGCCCCAATAGTCGGGGTTGCGTTTCCACACCACGCTGCGGCCGTCCCTGGCGGCCTCGAACATATAGGGCCCCGAGCCGATCAGCGCCACGTTCGAGGGTTTGGCAAGGTCGATCCCGTCGCGCTCGAACTGCGCCCGCGACAGCACGCTCAGCCCGCCGGCGGCCTGAATGATGTCGCGGCGCGGATAGCCGGGCACGAAGTCGAAGCGGATGCGGCGCGCATCCAGCACCGTGGCGGCGGTGATTTGCTGCGCCACCACCGCGCGATAGCTCGACAGGCCCTTGTCGCGGAAGGTTTCGTAGGAAAACAGCACGTCATCTGCGGTCATCGGGGTGCCGTCGGAAAAGCGGATGCCCTCGCGCAGGGTAAAGATCACCCAGTCTTTCGAGGCCGGATATTCGAAGCTTTCGCACAGCAGACAGTAATATTCGCCCACCGTGTCGGCGGTGCCGGTCAGCAGGCTTTCATGCGGCGCGCTGGCCAGGGCGGCGGCGCGGCCCTCGATCGTGTAGGGATTGAAATTGTCGAACCCGCCCGAGGTCCATTCGGAAATCTCGCCGCCCTTGGGCGCGGCGGGGTTGACGTAATCGAGATGGGCAAAGCCCTCGGCATATTTCAGATCGCCCAGCGTCGAGATGGCGCTGGCGGTCAGGGTTTCCTCGGCCCGCAGTTGCGCCGCCAGCCCCGCCCAGAGGCCCAGCGCCAGAAGCCCCGCCCCCCACCAGCGCAGGCCCTGCCCCTGCCGGTCTTGCACCTGCGCCTGCGCCACTGCCTTTGCCGTCATCCCATCCTCCCGGTTTTCCCTACTAAACGGCCAAGGGCGCGGCGGGGCAAGTTGCAAACGTGTGAAGGCAAAAGGAAAGGGCCGCCCCGAAGGACGGCCCCGATCTCGCACAGCCTTGGAGGCCTTATTGCAGCGATTGCAGATAGGCGATCACATTGGCGCGGTCTTCGGGCTTCTTCAGCCCGGCAAAGGCCATCTTGTTGCCCGGCACGGTGGCCTTGGGGTCGGCCAGATAGGCGTCGATCCGCTCGGGGCTCCATTCGCCGGCATGGGCTTTCATCGCGTCGGAATATTTGAATCCCTCGACCGAGGCGGTAACGCGGCCCACCACGCCATCCAGATGCGGGCCGACACCGTTCTTGCCATCGACCTTGTGGCAGGCCTTGCACTTGGCAAAGACCTTCAGCCCCAAGGCGGCATCGCCGGCACCGGCGGCAGCGGCCACCACCGGCGCGGCGGCGGCGGGATCGGCAGCGGCGGGTTCAGCCGGCGCTTCGGCGGTTGCCGCAGGCGCCGCGGGTTCGGCGGCAGGCGCCTCGGCGGGCGCAGCCGGCGCCTCGGCGGCAGGCGCCTCGGCAGGCGCTGCAACGGCGGCAGGTTCTGCGGCAGGTTCTGCGGCAGGTTCGGCGGGCGCCTCGGTGGCGGCGGCCACCTCATGCACGGGCGCCGAAATCGAATACATCGCCGAGGCGACGAAATAGGTCACCAGAAAGGCCAGAAACGCGCCCAGCAGCGCCCCCGCAGCCTTGAGAATATTGGTCGTCTTGAGCATGGCTTCCCCCGAAGTCGCTTGTCCAGATTTGCCGCATCTATCCGTTTCGGGGGGCTCATTTCAAGAAACATTCACCGGCTGCGACGAAATCGGCCTCTTTAGCGGTAACGGCCCCCGGCCCACGCCGCGGCAGATCGGCGCTTTTCCTGCGCGCCGCGCCGCGCTAAGGGAGGGGCACCGGCAAGGAGAGCATGATGAGCACAAGCACCAGCGGCCCGGCCAAGGGTCCGATCGCGTTTCAGGGAGAGTTGGGCGCCTATTCGCACGAGGCCGCCCAGCTTGCCCGGCCCGGCCATGCGCCCCTGCCCTGCGCCACGTTTGAAGAGGTGATCGCGGCGGTGCGCGAGGGTCGCGCCGAACTGGCGATGCTGCCGGTCGAAAACTCGACCTATGGCCGGGTGGCCGACATCCACCGCCTGCTGCCCGAATCCGGGCTGCATATTCTGGACGAACATTTCCTGCGCGTGCGCATTGCGCTGATGAGCCTGCCGGGCACGACGCTGGCCGAGATCAAACATGTCCGCGCCCATCTGGTGCTCTTGCCGCAATCGGCGCAATTCCTGCGCAACCATGGCATCGCCGGCCATGCCGCCGCCGACAGCGCCGGTGCCGCCGCCGAACTGGCGCGGCGGCGCAGCCCCGGCGAGGGGGTGCTGGCCTCGGAACTGGCGGCCGGGATCTACGGGCTCGAGGTGCTGGCCCGCGACATCGAGGACCACGGCCACAACACCACCCGCTTTCTGGTGATGGGCCGCGCCGCCGATGCGCGCCGGCGTGCGGCGCGGATGATGACCACGTTCGTTCGAGGTGCGCAACATTCCCGCCGCGCTTTACAAGGCGATGGGCGGCTTTGCCACCAATGGCGTGAACATGACCAAGCTGGAAAGCTACATGCGCGACGGCTCCTTTACCGCCACACAGTTCTATGCCGATATCGAGGGCCACCCGGAGGATGAAAACGTCCGTCTGGCGCTGGAAGAGCTGCGCTATTTCACCTCGTATCTGAATATTCTGGGCACCTATCCCGCCGATCCGCGCCGGTTCGACTGAGGCCGTCGCGGCGAGGGCCGATCCGGGCGATCCGGGGGGGACCGGGCAAGGCCGGGCGGTGGGTCCGCCCAGCGCGTGGCCGGGCGGGGCGGCGGGCTCAGCCCTGCGCGGCGGCGCGGGTCTCGATCTCGCGCAGAAAGGTCTTCACCCGCTCGTCATAGCGCCGCTCCAGCTTGGCCCGCCCCAGCTTGGCCGATTGCAGCAAGAGGCGGGCGCCAAGGGTGCGGGCGCGCAGTTCCAGCCCGGTGTTCAGCCGGGTGCGGGTCTTTGACAGCGCCATGAGTTCAAGCGTGAGCATCAGCTGGAACCCCTGCGAGGTGCCCTCGTAGTCGAGCCGCTCAGGGCGTTCGTGGCGGCGAATGTCGGCAATCATCTGCCGGGGCCGTCCGCGCAGCCGAAAGCCGATGTCCCAGGACATTCCCGCCCCCGGCTCTTTCAGCGTGTCGAGCCGGCGCAGCGTGATGCCCTTGCGCAGCGCGGCGCGCTCGAAGGCGGAAAAGTCGCTGAGCTGGTCAAAGAGGTATTCGGCCGGGGCCGCCACATCGACGCGGTTCGAAAATTTCATTCCGGCCTCCAATACCTTTGCCGAAGGGCTGTTGTGTCGCTTCCTGCCCAAGTGCGGGGCGGCTGTCAATCGGCTCTGTCCATCAGCCAGCCGCGCAGCATCCAATGTGCGATGGAACCGGGGCGCGGCGGCCGGATCTGCGCATCGGTGCCGGCGAAAACGCCCAAAAGACGCTCGCGCCCAACCCAGAGCGCGGCCTCGATCTCGGTGGGGTCGGGGGTGATCGTGGCGCTTTCGGCCCGCGCCGCGCAGCCCAGCATCAGCGAGGCCGGGAAAGGCCAGGGCTGCGAGGCCAGCAGCCGCACCGCCCCTACCCGCACCCCGGTTTCCTCGGCCACCTCGCGGCGCACCGCCGCCTCGGCGGTCTCGCCCGGCTCCATGAAGCCCGCAAGACAGGAAAACATCCCCTCGGGCCAGCCCGGAGAGCGACCCAAAAGGACCGCATTGCCGCGCGTGACACGCATGATGACCACCGGGTCGGTGCGGGGGAAATGGCGGCTGCCGCAGGCCGGGCAGAGGCGCTGCCAGCCGCCCAAGGTCACCGCGCTGGCGGTGCCGCAGGCGGCGCAGAACCCATGCGTCGCGTGCCAGCCCAGCACCGCACGGGCGGTGGCGGCAAGTTCGGCGGCGCGAGGGTCGAGCCCGCCCATCGCGGCGCGCAACTCGCCAAAGACGGCCCCGGCGGGCAGATCGGGGTGGCTGAGAGGCGCGGCATTGGCGGCAGTGTCGGGCAGGTGGCCCAAGGCGGGGGCGGCCGCGTCCGGCCGCCACGGCGACACATCGGCGGCAAAGACCGCAACCCCCTGCGACAGGCCCAGAAACACCGGCGCCATCCGCGCCGCCGCCAGAAGCGGCGCAGCCGCGCCCAGCCCGCACAGCCCCGCGCCCAGCACCGGGTCGGGCCGGGCGGTGGCGGCGGCCAGAAGCGGGCGGCCGTGCCAGAACGCCAGAAACCGCGCCGCCGGATCGGCCGCCAGCCGCGCCAGCGCCTGCGGATCACCGCGCAGATGGGCGGCGCGGTCCAGCCCCGCGCCGTCAAAGGCAAGGCCGGGGCGCGCGGAAACAGCGGGGTCTGGGGGCGCAGAGTCGGAGCCAGGGTTGGAGGCAGGATCGGGGGCAACACCGCAAGCAGAATCGGGTCCGGGATCGGGCAAAGCCTCGCCCCCGGACCGGGCAGCCACGCCCTCCGGCGGGCCGCGAAAGGGAATGACCTCGGACATCACATCTGCCCCGCTGCGCTCCGGCCCTTGTCGCACGCGACGCCCGCGCGTGCCAGCCCCTCGTTCACTCCCGCCCCCCCCCCGCATCGGATCGCTAAAACGCGAGACAAAGCACCACTTGCCGGCACGCGGATGCACCCGCAGACTGTTTCCTCTTGCGGTTGTGCAGGATTTGATTGAACAGGCGGCAAATTGCGCCAAAGCTGGGCGCGTGGTCACGAGAGGCGGGGCATGACGGTTGCGGACGGGCGCGATGCCCCCCAGAGCACGGCGCCGGATGGCGCCTCCGACGGGCTTTGCCTGCGGCTTCTGGCCACCACCGATCTGCACGGCCATCTGGCCAGCTACGATTATCTTGCCGATGCCCCCAGCGCCGAAACCGGGCTGGCGCGGGTTGCCAGCCTGATCGCCGAAGCACGCCGGCAAGAGCCCAACACGCTGCTGTTCGACAATGGCGATTTCCTGCAGGGCACGCCGCTGGTCGATTACTGGGCCCGCGAGCGCGGGCTTGGCCCCGGCGAGCTGCACCCGATGATCGCGGCGATGAATGCGCTTGGCTATGACGCGCTGACGCTGGGCAATCACGAATTCAACTTTGGCCTCGACTATCTGCTGCGGGCCTTGCAGGGCGCCCGGTTCCCGGTCGTCTGCGCCAATGCGCTGCGGCGGGAGGGGGCCGATCCGCTGGCCGATGACACCCTGCTGCCGCCCTGGACGATCCTGCGCCGTGATCTGGCCGACCGCGCCGGGCGGCGCCACCGGCTGAGCATCGGGGTGATCGGTTTCCTGCCGCCGCAAACCGTGCTTTGGGACCGCGCCCTTCTGCAGGGACGGCTGAGCACGCGCGGCATTGCCGAGGCGGCACGGGCGCATGTGCCCGCCCTGCGCGCGGCGGGGGCCGATATCGTGGTGGCGCTGGCCCATACCGGCATTGCCCCCGCCCCCGCCCCCGGCACCGTCGAAACCGAGATCGAGGACGCCGCCTTGCCGCTGTCGGAGGTGGCGGGGATCGACGCGATCATCTGCGGGCACACGCATAAATCCTTTCCCTCGGGCGATCATCCCGCCGCGCCGGGGCTTGACCCGCAGGCCGGGCGGCTGAACGGCAAACCGGCGGTCATGCCGGGGCGCTGGGGCTCGCATCTGGGGGTGATCGATCTGGATCTGGTGCCGCGTGCGGGGGGCGGCTGGCACCTGCGTCAGGCTCACAGCGCGCTGCGCCCCGTCGCGCTGCGCCACGGCACCGCGCCGCCGCGCCCGCTCGCCCCCGAAGACCCGCTGATCCGCGAGGTCTGCGCCCCCGCGCATGACGAAACGCTGCGCCATATCCGCCGCGAGATCGGCCATCTGGGCCGCCCGCTGCAAAGCTTCTTTGCCCTTGTCGCCCCCGATGCCGGGCTGAACCTGATCGCGGCGGCGCAGGCCCGCATGGTGGCCCAACACCTGACCGGCCGCCCCGAGGCGGCGCTGCCGCTGCTGTCGGCGGTGGCCCCCAGCCGTTGCGGGGCCCGCGGCGGTCCGGGGTTTTACTACGACATCCCGAAAGGGCCGTTTTGCCAAAAGACCATCGCCGATCTTTACACCTACCCCAATGTGCTGCGCGCGGTGCTGGTCAGCGGCGCCGAGATCGCCGAATGGCTCGAACGCGCGGCGGCGGCCTTTTGCACGCTGGCGCCGGGGCGCGACGGGCAGCGGCTGCTCGACGCGGAATTTCCCTGCTACAATTTCGACATCCTGCACGGGCTGAGCTATGAGATCGACCCGAGCCAGCCGCCCCGCTACGGCGCCGATGGCCGGCTGCGCGATGCCGGCGCCCGCCGCATCCGGGCCTTGCAGCATCTGGGCCAGCCGCTGGATCCGGCGGCGCATTTTGTCGTGGCAACGAACAATTACCGCGTTTCGGGCGCCGGCGGCTTTGTCGAGGCGACACGGCGACCGCTGGATCTGGGCGCCGAGATCACCTCGCAGGGGATGCTGGCCGAGGCGGCGCGCCGCGCCGTGGTGCTGACGCCCCACGCCGAGCCGGTCTGGCGCTTTGCCGCGCTGCCCGGCATTTCGGCGATCTTTGAAACCTCGCCGCTGGCGGCCGGGCGGCTTGGTCTGGCCGAGGGGGTGCGGCTGGAAGATCTCGGCCCGACCGAGGCGGGGTTTTTGCAGATTCGGCTGCATTTCTGACCTTTCGCGCCGCGCCCGCTTCGGCGGCCGCCCGAAAATGCGGCACGGGGCGCCGATTCGCCGCCGAAACGGGCGCTGGCCTGCTTGCGCGCCCCTGCACCGCGCCGCGCCATTCCCCCGCCCGCCCCGCCGCGCCAGCATGGTCAAAACAACCGACGGGGATCATCATGCTGCACCGCTTCACCGGCCTTTCCGGCGCCTTCATCTCGGCCACCCTCCTCTCGGGCGCGCTCGTTTCCGGCGCCCTCATTTCCGGCACGCTCCTTTCCAGCGCGGGCCCGGCGCTGGCCGAAACCGCCATGCCCTTCGCGCTCGACTGGAAATTCGAAGGCCCCGCCGCGCCCTATGTGCTGGCGGTGGACAAGGGCTATTACGCCGCCGAGGGGCTGGCGGTGGAGGTGACCGAGGGGGCAGGCTCGCTCGATGCGATTCCGAAAGTGGCGACCGGGGCCTTTCCGGTGGGCTTTACCGACATCAACAGCCTGATGAAATTCCTCGACCAGAACCCCGGCGCGCCGGTGAAGGCGGTGATGATGATTTACGACAAGCCCCCCTTCGCGGTGGTGGGGCGCAAGAGCCTTGGCATTTCCGCCCCGAAAGACCTCGAAGGCAAGGTGCTCGGCGCACCGCCGCCCGATGGCGCCTGGGCGCAGTTTCCGATCTTTGCCGCCGAGAACGGGCTCGACATGAGCAAGATCACCGTTGACCCGGTGGGCTTTCCGGTGCGCGAGCCGATGCTGGCCGAGGGCAAGGTGGCGGCGATTACCGGCTTTTCCTTTACCTCGACGCTGAACGCCGAGCGGCTGGGCGTGCCCGCCGATGACCTCAGCGTGATCTTGATGGCCGATCATGGCGTGGCGCTTTACGGCAATGCGGTGATCGTCAACACCGATTTCGCCGCCGCCAACCCCGCGGCCGTGACCGGCTTCCTGCGCGCCACGGCGAAGGGCTGGAAAGAGGCGATTGCCGCGCCCGAGGCCGCCGTGGCCGCGCTGGTGGCCAAGAACCCCGCCGCCGATGCGGCGCTGGAAACCAAGCGGCTCAACCTTTCCATCGCGGGCAATGTGCTGACCGATTACGTCAGGGAGCACGGTCTGGGCGGGGTGGACGAGGCACGCTTTGCCAAGGCCATCGAGCAATTGGCCACCACCTATGCGTTCAAGACCAAGCCCACCATGGCCGATGTGTTCGACGCCTCTTTCCTGCCCGATGATGGCAGCCTGATGATGCAATAACGGCGGCTTCGATACTCCGCCGATCCGGGGCGGCGCGGCGTTCCTCCCGCCACGCCGCCCCAACGATTTTCCCTTTCCCGCGGGATGGCCCATGCGAAAATTCATTGATATCAAAGGCGTGCGCCACGCCTATGCAACCCGCCACGGGCCGCTGCCGGTGCTGGACGGGCTTGACATCGAGGTCGCCGAAGGCACGTTTTGCGCCGTGGTCGGGCCCTCGGGCTGCGGCAAATCCACCCTCACCCGGCTGATTTCGGGGCTGATGCGCCCCGATCATGGCGCGGTGGTGCTGGCGGGCGAGGAAGTGGCCAGCCCGCGCAAGACGGTGGGCATGGCCTTCCAGAACCCGGTGCTGCTGGAGTG
>CAZPWV010000062.1:0-3160 GCA_964590825.1 uncultured Rhodobacter sp.
CCAGCATCGCCTCCAGCGCCTCGGGGATCATCGGCATGTAGATGATGACGCGGTCGCCCTTTTCGATGCCCTTGGCGCGCAATGCCCCCGCCAGGCTTGCCACGCGGCTTTGCAATTCCTTGTAGGTGATGCCCTTGGTCGAATGGGTGATCGGGCTGTCATGCATGATGGCGATCTGGTTGCCGCGGCCTGCCTCGACATGGCGATCCACCGCGTTCCAGCAGGTATTCACCCTGGCATCGACGAACCACTCGTAGAGGGGGGCGTTTTCGTCGAACAGCGCCTTTGTCGGCGGCTCGACCCAGTCGATGCCTGCCGCCGCCTTCATCCAGAACCCGTTCGGGTCGGATTTCCAGGCAGAATAAACCTTGTCGTATCCCATCGGTGCCTCCTCCAAGCTTGCAAACTTGTTAGGCAGGCAGAAAGATTCCCGCAAGATTGTTACCGCCAAAGGCGACGCCCTGTTGCGTGAAATTTGCAGAAATATGCCGATTTGCCCCGGCAAAGTTTTGCAAACCCGTTGCGAATGTTCAGTCTCGCGCTGGGATTGAAAAAGTTTGCAAACCTCTGGGCTTTGCAGACTCAGCCATAGGCCGCCACCGGCGTGCCCGCTAGAACCGAGACATTGAGCAAGCCGCGCGTGGTGATCGACGGCGTGACGATATGGGCGCGGTTGCCCATGCCCATCAGGATCGGCCCCACTTCCAGCCCGCCCGCCTTCGCCTTGAGGATGTTGCGCACCCCCGAGGCGGCATCGGTATTGGCAAAGATCAGCACATTGGCCGCCCCCTCGAACCGCGCCTCGGGCATCAGCCGGGCGCGGATGGCGGGGTCGAGCGCGGCATCGATATGCATCTCGCCCTCGTAGGAAAAACCGGGTTCGCGGGCATCGAGCAGTTCCAGCGCGGCCCGCATCCGCCGGCCGGAATCGGTGTCGAGATTGCCGAACTGGCTGTGCGAACACAGCGCCACCCTGGGCACCAGCCCGAAGCGGCGCACATGCCGCGCCGCCGCCAGCGCCGAGGCGGTGATCTGCTCCGGCGTCGGCTCGTGATGCACATGGGTGTCGGCGATGAACAGCGGCCCGTCTTCCAGAATCATCAGGCTCAGCGCCCCCACCGGGGCCAGCCCGTCGCGTGCCAGCACCTGCCGCAGGTAGCCCAGATGCCACAGATACTGCCCGAAGGTGCCGCAAATCAGGCTGTCGGCCTCGCCGCGGTGCACCATGATCGCGGCAATCGCGGTGGTATTGGTGCGCATGATCGCCCGTGCCAGGTCCGGGGTCACGCCACGGCGTGCCATCAGCCGGTGATAGGTTTCCCAATAGTCGCGATAGCGCGGGTCGCTCTCGGGGTTGACCACCTCGAAATCGCGGCCCGGCTTGAGCGGCAGTCCGGCCCGTTCGGCGCGTCGCTCAATCACCTCGGGGCGCCCGATCAGGATCGGGCGGACGGTGGTCTCCTCGATCATCGCCTGGGCTGCACGCAGCACCCGTTCGTCCTCGCCCTCGGCAAAGACCACGCGGCGGCTGGCGGTGGCGGCGGCCTCGAACACCGGGCGCATCAGCAGCGCCGAGCGCAGCACCGAGCCTTCCAGGCGGCGTTTGTAGCCGTCGAGATCGGCAATGGGCCGGGTCGCCACGCCGGTTTCCATCGCCGCACGCGCCACCGCCGAGGAGACGATGCCGATCAGCCGCGGGTCGAACGGCTTGGGGATCAGGTAGTCCGGCCCGAAGCTGAGTTTTTCGCCACGATAGGCGGCGGCGGCCTCGGCGCTGGTGGTAGCGCGTGCCAAAGCCGCGATCCCCTCGATGCAGGCCAGTTGCATGGCGTCGTTGATGGTCGTCGCGCCCACATCCAGCGCCCCCCGGAAGATGAAGGGAAAGCACAGCACATTGTTGACCTGATTGGGAAAATCGCTGCGCCCGGTGGCGATGATCGCCTCGGGGGCGACCGCGCGGACCGCATCGGGCAGGATTTCCGGGGTCGGGTTGGCGAGGGCAAAGACAATCGGGCGTGGCGCCATCCGGGCGACCATCTCGGGGCTGAGCACGCCCGGCCCGGACAGGCCCAGGAACATGTCGGCGCCGTCGATCACCTCGGCAAGGCTGCGCTTGTCGCTGGGCTGCGCATAGGCGGCCTTTTGCGGGTTCATGTCGATCTCGCGGCCGGCGTAGACCAGCCCGTGAATGTCGCACAGCCAGACGTTTTCGCGCCGCACCCCCAGTTTGAGCAACATGTTGAGGCAGGCAATCCCCGCCGCCCCGCCTCCGGTGGAGACGATCCTGATTTCGTCAAAGCGCTTGCCCGCGATCTTCAGCGCGTTGGTGGCCGCCGCCCCCACGACAATGGCGGTGCCGTGCTGATCGTCGTGAAAAACCGGAATGCCCATCCGCTCGCGGCAGATCTTTTCGACGATGAAACAGTCGGGGGCCTTGATGTCCTCAAGGTTGATGGCACCGAACGAGGGTTCAAGCGCGCAGACGATTTCCGCCAGTTTCACCGGGTCGGATTGGTTCAGTTCGATGTCGAAAGCATCGATATTGGCGAATTTCTTGAACAGCACCGCCTTGCCCTCCATCACCGGCTTGGCGGCGAGCGGGCCGATATTGCCCAGACCGAGCACGGCGGTGCCATTGGTCACCACGCCCACAAGATTGGCCCGCGCGGTATAGCGTGCCGCCGTGGCGGGGTCGGAGGTGATCTCGAGACAGGCCTCGGCCACGCCGGGGGAATAGGCCCGGCTCAGGTCGCGCCCATTGGCCAGCGGCTTGGTGGCGCGGATCTCCAGCTTACCCGGCTTGGGGAATTCGTGATAATCCAGCGCCGGGTGGCGCGCGGGGTCGTGCCGCTCGTCGGTCATGGTGCCTCTCCCTGAAACTGGTTTAGCCTTAAACTATTTTGACGCCGCCCGGAATAGGTTGATAGCGCAAGCGGTCTGAAAATCTGTCCGGGTCAAATTCTGCCGGCTGCCAGTGGCAGGTGCCGTTGCCGGCAGCGGGGCGATGCGCCGCCCTTGCATAAGACCCGCGCCCGGCGCAAACTTGGCAAAACTGACCTATTGGACAAATCCCCGGAGGTTCACCGATGTCTTTGCTCGAAGCGGCGCGCGGTGGTCCCGGCGGCGATGATCCGCCCGCCTTTGGCCCGCGCCTCGTTCA
>CAZPWV010000062.1:3170-6504 GCA_964590825.1 uncultured Rhodobacter sp.
CCCGGCGCAGGATCGGAAAAACGCCGGATCGGAGGGTTGGATGTCGCTATTGCAAGCGGCGCGCGAGGTGCGCGAAAACGCCTATGCCCCCTATTCGCGCTTCAAGGTGGGGGCGGCGGTGCGGGGGAAATCCGGCATGATCTACCGCGGCGTGAATGTGGAAAATGTCGCCTATCCGGAGGGCACTTGCGCCGAGGCCGGGGCGATTGCGGCAATGGTGGCGGCGGGCGAGACCGAGCTGATCGAGGTGGCGGTGATTGCCGACAGTCCCAGCCCGGTGCCCCCCTGCGGCGGCTGCCGGCAAAAGCTGGCCGAGTTCGGCCGGGTCGAGGTGCCGGTGACGCTGGCAACCACTGCCGGCGCCAGGCTCGATACCACCATCGGCGATCTGCTGCCGGGCCGGTTCGACGCCGGCCATATGGACAACGCCTGATGGACGCCCGTTCGATCATCATTGCGGTGCGCGAGGGCCGGGGGCTTTCCCCCGAGGCGGCGCAATGGTTTGCGCAGGGGCTGGCCTCGGGCGCGGTTTCCGATGCGCAGGCGGGGGCCTTTGCCATGGCGGTGCTGACCCGCGGCATCGGCACCGACGGGCGCGTGGCGCTGACCACGGCAATGCGCGATTCCGGGCAGGTGCTGGCCTGGGACTTGCCCGGCCCGGTGGTCGATAAACACTCCACCGGCGGGGTGGGCGATACGGTCAGCCTGATCCTCGCCCCGGCGCTGGCGGCCTGCGGTGCCTATGTGCCGATGATTTCCGGGCGCGGCCTTGGCCATACCGGCGGCACGCTGGACAAGATGGAGGCGATTCCCGGCTATTGCGCCACCCCCGACACCGAGCGGCTGCGCAAAGTGGTGGCCGAGGTCGGCTGTGCCATTGTCGGCGCCACGGGCGACATCGCCCCCGCCGACCGCCGCCTTTACGGCATCCGCGACATTTCGGGCACGGTCGAAAGCATCGATCTGATTACCGCCTCGATCCTGTCCAAGAAACTGGCGGCGGGGCTGGATGCGCTGGTGCTTGATGTCAAGGTCGGCTCGGGCGCCTTCATGGTCAGCGCCGAGGAGGCGCGGGCCCTTGCCGAAAGCCTGGTGCGCACCGCCAATCAGGCAGGCTGCCGCACCTCGGCGCTATTGACCGACATGAACAGCCCGCTTGGGCCATCGGCGGGCAATGCGCTTGAAGTTCTGGACGCCATCGAAATTCTGACCCGCCCCGTCACCAGCGATCTGCGCCCCCTGCGAGAGGTGACCGAGGCGCTGGGCGGCGAGTTGCTGGTGCTGGCCGGTCTGGCCGACAGCGCCGAGGCGGGCCGGGACCGCATTCATGCGGTGATCCGCTCGGGCCATGCCGCCGAACGCTTTGGCCGGATGGTTGCGGCGCTGGGCGGGCCGGCCGATCTGCTGGAACGGCCGCGCCACCATTTGCCCGAGGCGGCAGCGGCCTATTGGGACGATCTGCCGCGCGGGTCGGGCCGCCACGTTGCGGCCATCGACACGCGTGCCCTGGGCGAGTTGGTGGTGCGTCTGGGCGGCGGGCGGCTGCGCGGCGATGACACGCTGGATCATTCGGTGGGGCTGCGCGGGCTGGTGCGGGTGGGGGAGTATGTGGACGACTATATTCCCGTGGGTTTTGTCGAGGCCCGGACCGAGGCCGAGGCGGAAGCCGAATTCATCGCCCTGCAACGGGCCTATACGCTCAGCGATGCGCCGGTTGCGGCGCAACCGCTGGTTCTTGGCCGCATCGGCCTGGAGGATGTGGCATGACGCGTGCATTTCTCGTCGTGATGGATTCGGTGGGCATTGGCGGCGCCCCGGATGCGGCGGCGTTCTTCAACGACACCCGCCCCGACACGGGCGCCAATACGCTGGGCCATATCGCCGCCGAATGCGCGGCGGGGCGGGCCGAAGACGGGCGCAGCGGCCCGCTTCGGGTGCCACGGCTGGATGGTCTGGGCCTGTCGGCGGCGCTGGAACTGGCCTCGGGGCTGCGCCCGGCGGGGCTTGGCGCCGTGCCGCAGGGGCTTTGGGGGGCCGCCAGCGAAACCTCGCGCGGCAAGGATACGCCCTCGGGGCATTGGGAATTGGCGGGGGTTCCGGTGCCCTGGGACTGGCATTACTTTGCCGCGACCGAACCCAGCTTTCCGCCCGATCTTGTTGCCCATGTCATTGAAAAGGCTGGGACCGAGGGCATTTTGGGCAATTGCCACGCGCCCGGAACGGCGATCATCGAGCGGCTGGGCGAGGCGCATATGCGCAGCGGTTGGCCGATCTGCTACACCTCGGCCGATTCGGTGTTTCAGATTGCCGCGCATGAGGAAAGCTTTGGGCTGAACCGGCTGCTGCAACTGTGCCGCGACATCGCCCCCCGGCTTCATGCAATGAAGGTGGGCCGGGTGATTGCGCGGCCTTTCCTGGGCCGGCCCGGTGCCTTCGTGCGCACCCCGAACCGGCGCGATTTCGCCATCGAGCCGCCCGCCCCCACGCTGCTGGACTGGGTGCAGGGCGCGGGCCGCACCACCCATGCCATCGGCAAGATCGGCGATATCTTCAGCCATCGCGGCATCACCCATCTGCACAAGGGCAAAAGCGATGCCGATCTGATGGAACATCTGATCCGGCTTGCCGATGAGGCCGAACCGGGTAGCCTGACATTTGCCAATTTTGTCGAATTCGACAGCCTTTATGGCCACCGCCGCGATGTTTCGGGCTATGCGCGGGCGCTCGAATGGTTCGATGCGGCGCTGGGCCGTTTCCTGCCGCGGTTGCGCCCCGGTGATCTTGCGCTGTTCACCGCCGACCATGGCAATGACCCGACCTGGACCGGGACCGACCACACCCGCGAAAGGGTTCCGGTGCTGGGCTGGGGCCTTGGGCGGCGTGCGGTGGGGCAGGTCGGCTATGCCGATCTGGGCGTATCGGTTGCGGCGCATCTGGGGGTGCCATCCGCCGGGCCGGGAAAAAGCTTTCTCTGAGAGGATGAGGAATATGGACGAAAACGTAACGGTGGTCAGCCACCCGCTGGTGCAGCACAAACTTACCTTGATGCGCGAAAAGGACACCTCCACCGCCTCTTTTCGGCAATTGCTGCGTGAAATCAGCCTGCTTCTGGCCTACGAGGTCACGCGCGGGCTGGACCTGACCACCAAACGCATCGAAACGCCGCTCTGCGCGATGGATGCGCCGATCCTCGAAGGCAAGAAACTGGCGCTGATCTCGATCTTGCGGGCGGGCAACGGGCTTCTGGACGGGATTCTGGAATTTGTGCCGGCGGCGCGGGTGGGCTTTGTCGGCCTCTACCGCGACCCGGAAACCCTGCAGCCGGTGCAATATT
>CAZPWV010000062.1:6514-9892 GCA_964590825.1 uncultured Rhodobacter sp.
TGGCTTATTATGAAAAAGTAAAAGGAGCATATGTAAAAATATTTGAGAGATTGGGATTTAGCTTCAAAGTAGTTGAGGCCCCAGGAGGGGTATTTACAGATAAACATACACACGAATTTCAGGTGATTAACGCAAATGGGGAAGATACAATTTTTGCATGTAGTGAGTGTGATTTTGCGGTAAATAAGGAGATATTTGAAGGAAAAGGGGGCGAAAAACATCCGCTTCCTGTGCCTTCTGGCGGCGCCCGAGGGGGTTGCGCGGATGCGCTCCGCCCACCCCGATGTGCCGATCGTCACCGCCTCGATCGACAGCCATCTGAACGATCACGGCTATATCGTGCCCGGTCTAGGGGATGCGGGCGATCGGATGTTTGGCACCAAATAGGCCGTTTTGCCTTTACTTGGCCACAATGATGCTGCATTTTCGCCATAATTGAAATGGGGGTTACAATGCGGTTTGGCGGCGTGGTTTCGGCAGCCCTTCTGGTGTCGGTCTTGGGCGGCACATCGGCTTTGGCCGAGATGAAGATCAATGGCCCCGCCGAGGTGCCTCCGCCCGGCTATGCGGGGCGGCAATATGTCGATAGCGCGGGCTGTGTGTTCGTGCGTGCCGGCTATGGCAAGACCGTCAACTGGGTGCCGCGCGTCAGCCGCAACAAGCAGCAGCTTTGCGGTTACAAGCCCACGTTCCAGAGCGGCGAAGCGGTGCTTGACGTGGCGCGGGTCGCCCCCGAAACGGCCCCTGCCGCAGCCGCCAAACCCGCCGTTGCGGCCGCGCCCGTTGCGGCTGCGGCGCCGGCGCCGCGCGTGGCCGCCACCCGGCCGGTCTCGCCCTTCTCGCCCACGCCCTTTGCGGGGCGGCCCATGGCCACCATCGCCCTGACCACCGAACCGCCGCAGATCGGCCGCGCCGCCCCGGCAAGCGTGCCAGCAAGCGCCCCGGTTGCCGCAGCGGCTGCGGCTTCGGCTGCGGCTGCGGTGCCGATGCGCGTGACCACCGCCGCGCCGGCGCCCGGCCGTTCGGGCTATGTGTCGCCCTATGTTGCGGGCGGCGCCAATGCGGGTTCTGTGCGCTATCACAACACCGTTCCACTGCCTGCGGCCCAGCCCTCCGCCGCGCCTGCGGCCCAGACCGCTGCCGCGCCGGCGGCGACGATCGTGGCCACCGAAACGGTCGCGCCTTCGGCCACCTCTTGCCCGGTGGGCACGGCGCGTGCGCAGCGCTACACGCTGTCCGATGGCCGCCGCGTGGTGCGCTGTGGGCCGCAGACCGCAAACCCCGCCGCCTTCATCAACAATGCCGCCGTTCCCGGCCTTGTGGTTGCCGCCGCGCCGGGAGGATATGTGTCGCCCTATGCGGCCGGGTCGGTTGCGGCTACGGCCGGGGCGGCGCCGCAAAGCTATGCCAACCCGGTGAATGCGCCGCTTTATGGCGGCACCGGCTATGCCGCATCGGCCTATCAGGCGCCCTTTGCCGGGGCCGCCGTGGCCCCGATGACGGGCGGCACCGGCTATGCCGTCAGCCAACAACCCATGGCGGCCGCCGCGATGGCGCCGCAACAGGCCTATGCCGCCGCCAGCCCCTATCAGGCCGCTCCGGCGGCGGTGACGGTGCGCGGGGCGGGCGGTGTGCCCACGCTGGCCCCGGTGATCGTTTCCACCAAATCCTCGCCCAGCGGCTACCGCGCCGCCTTCGAGGACGGGCGGCTCAACCCCTATCGCGGGCCGCGCAGCGGTTGGGGCGATGCGCAGCAGGGCGAAATCTGGACCAATGAGGTTCCGGCCCGCGCGGTCACGGCCAAGACCCCGGCGCGCAAGCGTATCGTGCCGGTGGAACTGGCGCCGGTGGCGCGGTTCTCGTCCAAGTCGATGCCCGTGGATGCTCCGGTAGCGGCGGCACGCCCGGCAGCCACGGCCCGCCATTATGTGCAGGTCGGCACGTTCGCGGTGCCCGCCAATGCCGAATCGGCCAAGGCCCGGCTGCGCGCGGCGGGGCTGGGCGTGGCCAGTTCGACCACGGCCAAAGGCCTGGTCGTGGTTCTGGCCGGACCGTTCGATGATGCCCGCCAGGCTTTGGGCCGTGTTCGCGCCGCCGGCTTTGCCGAGGTGATCCTGCGCTGAGCCAAGGCCAAAGCCCCAGGCGGGGGCAAGGCGGCAGCAAACCAGAGTGCGGCGGTTCCGTCGGCAGGGGCCGCCGTTTCAGTTGCAGATGTCTTTCAGCGCCAGCCATTGCGCATCGTCCAGCACCGGGCGCGGGGCCGGGGCACCCTTGAACGGGTCCGCCTCGATCAGGCCCAGAACGCTTTCGCCGCTGGGGTCGAGGGCATAGGCATAGGGGGTCGAGGACAGGCCCGCCGCCTGAAACGCCGCCAGTAGCGGCTCGGTTTCGGGGCGGGGTAGGGTTTGGGCCAGCAGCGCGGCGCCGTAACCCTGAAATCTTGCGGCGGGCAATTCGCCGGTGGTCAGCAGCCGCAGCGCCGCCGCCGCCCCGGCCCAGCCCAGCGCGTCGCGCAGCGGCGCTTGCGGGGCCTGCGCCAGCTGTGCCGCAAGGATCGCCCCGGCGGCCACCTCGGGCGTGTCGGGGCCGGAAAGCGTATCGGGGCCAAGCGCCACCACACCTCCGGGCAACAGCCGCGCCCCGGAAAGCCCGCGCGGCACGACCACGATCTGCGTCACGCCGCTCAGCCGCCCGGCCAGCGCCAGCAGCGCCTTGTCGCCCTCGGCGGAATGGCATGGCACCCCGGTCTGACGCGCCAGATCGTCCAGCACATGGCGGCCGATATCACGCTGTCTGGCGGGCGGCGCGACACGGGCGGCCTGATCGATCAGCGCATCGGGCAGCCAGAACGCCGCCCCCAGCGCCAGCACTGCCAGCGCGGTGCCCCAGCCGATCCGCCGTAGCCGGCCCGGATGCGGGCGGCGGGCCGCTAGCACGGCCTGCACTTTTTCCAGCGCCTCGATCAGCGTCTCGTCCTCGATTTCCAGATCTTCGCCGATTTCGTCAGCCGGGGCGAACAGCGCCGGACGCTTGCCGGGGTTGCGCCGCACCAGCGCCGAAAGCGACCAATGCGCCAGCGCACGGGCCGAACGGTCATCGGAAATCACCAGCGAGGTATCGCCAAAGGACACGATGACCGATTGCCGCTGCGCCTCGGGCGTTTCGCGCCAGATGCCGGGGGCTTCGAGCCGTTCGTATTGGGGAAGGGCGGTCATGTCTTGGCGCTTGGGTCTATGTCTTGGGTCAGGTCTGACGTTATCCGCAAAGCATAGCGCATGAGGGGCGGGGGTCAATCAAAGGGAATGGCGATGGGCAGGGCCGGAAAGCGGCCGCGCCGCCAGCCCCCGAGGCGCCCGCTCAGGCCGCCGCCTTGGCCTC
>CAZPWV010000063.1:0-7087 GCA_964590825.1 uncultured Rhodobacter sp.
TCCGCGGGTGCGCTACGAATACAAGGACTGGAAGATTGCCATGGCCGGCCCGACCGGCGGCGTGGTCTATACCACCCCGTCGCTGGGCCTGAAGGGGCCGGAAGACATCGCCATGCTGAAGGGCAAGGAGCTGGTCTATGCCAGCCAGGGGGCGACCTCGCTTGACCTCGTGCCGCTCCTGGGCTTCCGCCTGATGGGCTTCAAGGTGCAGCATGTCTTCGGCTTCAAGGGCCGGGGCGACGGCCGCCTGGCCTTCGAACGCGGCGAGGTCAACATCGATTACCAGACCTCTTCGGCCTATATCAAAAGCGTAAAACCGCTGGTCGAGGCCGGTCAGGCGGTGCCGCTCTTTAGCTGGGGCGTGCTGAACGAGGCGGGCGAGGTGGTGCGCGATCCGACCTTCCCCGATCTGCCCTCTTTCGCCGAGGCCTATCAGACGCTCACCGGCGCGGCGCCCTCGGGGCCGGAATATGACGCCTATTTCGCCTTCTTCACGGCGGGCTTCCCGGCGCAAAAGATGGTGTTCCTGCCCAAGGATACGCCCGATGACATCGTGGCGGCCTATCAGAAAGCCTTCGAGGACATGAAGGCCGACCCCGACTATCAGGCCAATGCCGAGGCCGTTCTGGGCACCTATGGTCAGGTCACCGGCGCGCTGGCGCAGGCGCTGTTTGAAAAGGGCACGACCATTGCCCCCGAACTGCGCACCCAGGTCACCGGCATGCTGGCCGCCGACTACGGCGTGAAGCTGGGCGAATAACCCACCCCAAGCCCGGTGCGGATGCCGCCAAGGCATCCGCACCATCGTTTTCCAGACCCATCACTGACCCGTCGCCGCCGCGCGACCAGCACGGGAGGTTTCCACCGTGGTCGATACCCTTTTGTCCGCATTCGGCACCCTGCTGACCTTCCAGCATCTGTTTTACATGCTGATCGGCGTGTCGGTCGGGCTGGTGATCGGGGTGATCCCCGGCCTTGGCGGCATTGCCGGCCTCTCGCTGCTGATCCCGTTCCTTTACGGCATGGACGAAATCACCGCGCTGGCGATGCTGATCGGCCTTGTCGCCGTCATTCCCACTTCCGACACGTTCTCGTCGGTGCTGATGGGCATTCCGGGCTCCTCGGCCAGTCAGGCCACGGTGCTCGACGGCTTTCCGCTGGCCCGGCAGGGGCAGGCGGCACGGGCGCTTTCGGCGGCCTTCATCTCGTCCATGGCGGGCGGGATTTTCGGCGCCATGGTGCTGACCGTCTTTGTGGTCATCGCGCGGCCAATCATCCTGTCCTTCGGATCGGCGGAACTGTTCATGCTGGCGCTTTTCGGCCTGTCGATGGTGGCCGTTCTGGCCGGGCGCAGCCTGGCCAAGGGGCTGGCCGCCTGCACCATCGGCCTGATCATCGGCTCGATCGGCGGCGCGCCCGCCACCGGCGAGTTTCGCATGATCTTCGGCTTTGACTATCTGTATGACGGTATCCCGCTGGTGATCGTCGGGCTTGGCTTTTTCGCCATTCCCGAAATTGCCGACCTGCTGCGCAAGAATTCCGCCATCGCCTCGGGCAATGCGCTGGGCTCGGGCTGGTTTCAGGGGGTGCGCGACTGGTGGTCGAATGTCTGGCTGTCGATGCGCTGCGCGGGCATCGGCTGCATCATCGGCGCGATCCCCGGCCTTGGCGGCTCGGTCGTGGACTGGATCGCCTATGGCCATGCGGTGCAGACGGTGAAGAAAGACCCGCAATTTGGCAGCGGCGACATTCGCGGCGTGATCGCGCCCGAGAGCGCCAACAACGCCATGCAGGGGGGGGCACTTTTGCCCACCATGCTCTTTGGCATCCCCGGTTCGGGGGCGATGGCGGTGTTTCTGGGCGGCATGGTGCTTTTGGGCATCCAGCCGGGTCCCTCGATGGTGGGGGCGGATCTGCACATCACCTATTCGGTGGTCTGGTCGCTGGCGCTGGCCAATGTGATGGGCGCGGGCATCTGCCTGGCGCTGGCAATTCCGATCTCCAAACTGACACAGATCCCATTCCAGCGCCTTGCGCCCTTCATGATCGTGCTGATCTGCTTTGCGGCGTTTCAGGCCACCCGGTCGCTGGCCGATCTGGTGGCGCTCTTGGCGCTGGGGGTGCTGGGGGTGCTGATGAAGCGCTTTGGCTGGCCGCGCCCGGCGCTGCTGATCGGCTATGTCCTTGCCCCGCAGGCCGAGACCTATTTCTATCAGGCGCTGCAGTTCAACGGCTGGTCGTTCCTGGGCCGTCCGGGGGTCATCATCATCGGGCTGATGACGCTGGCCTCGGTCTATTTCGGGCTGCGCAACCGCGTGGACGAGCACGGCCAGGTCGTGCCGAACGAAGATGACGCGCCCGACGTGCCCTCGCTCAGGGCGCACCTGCCGCAGATCGGCTTTGCCGTGGCGATGGCGGGCGTTCTGCTGGTGGCGCTGACCGACTCGCTCAAGCACGACTTTCTGGCGCAGGTCTTTCCGCTCGCGGTGTCGATCATCGGCCTTGCCATGCTGGCGATCCTGATCCCGCAGCTGGCGCGCGGCAAGACCGGCCACCACGCCCATTTTGATGGAGAGCTGACGGGCGATCACGTCGGCCAGGAAGGCATGGGCACACTCTGGGGCGGTCTGGCGTGGATTGCCGGCCTGGTCGGGCTGACGGCGCTGATCGGGTTTTACGCGGCCTTGCTGATCTTCTTTCCGATCTTCCTGATCGTGCGGGCCAAGGCCGGCCCGGTGGCGGTGGTGCTGATGACGGCAGCGGCGGCGGGGTTCATTCTGCTCTTGGCCTGGGCCTTGTCGCTGAACTTCCCCTCCGGCGCGTTGCAGGATGTGGCCGATCTGCCCTGGCCCTTCCGCTAGGGGCCGGGCATGGAGCTACTGGTTCTGGAAGGCGACGGGATCGGCCCAGAGATCACCGCCGCCACTTTGGCGGTGGTGGCGGCTGCGGCTGACCGGTTTGGCCTGCCGCTGCGGCTGAGCCATGCCGGGATCGGCTTTGCCGCCCTTGCGCGGCACGGCACCACTATCCCGCCCGAGGTGATCGCAGCCGCCAGATCTGCCGCCGGGGTGATCCTCGGGCCAGTGTCGCACAACGCCTATCCGCCGGTGGCCGAAGGCGGGCTGAACCCCTCGGGCATACTGCGCCGCGAGTTGGAGCTTTACGCCAATATCCGCCCAGCCCGGTCGCGCGCCGGAACACCGCGCCCGGTGGCGGCAGAAACCGATCTGGTGATCGTGCGCGAGAACCTCGAAGGCTTCTACGCCGACCGCAACATGGCCTCGGGATCAGGCGAGATCCTTGTGGAACCCGATGTTGCCATTGCGATGCGCAAAGTTACAGCCAAAGGCAGCGCACGCATCGCCGAGGCGGCCTTTGCGCTGGCCACCTCGCGCCCGCGCAAGCGGGTGACGACGATCCACAAGGCCAATGTGCTGCGTATTTCCGACGGTCTGTTTTTGGCCGAGGTGCGCAAGGTCGCCGCGCGCTATCCCCATGTCGCGCACGAGGAAATTCTGGTTGATGCCGCCGCCGCGCATCTGGTGCGCAACCCCGCGCGCTTCGATGTGATCCTGGCCACCAACATGTTCGGCGACATCCTGTCCGACCTCGCTTCGGAAATCGCGGGCGGGCTGGGGCTGGCAGCGTCGCTCAACCTTGGGGCCAAGGCGGCAGTGGCGCAGGCGCAGCACGGATCGGCCCCCGATATCGCCGGGCTGGACCGCGCCAATCCGTCCTCGCTGATCGGGTCGGCGGCGATGCTTCTGCGCCATCTGGGCGCGGTTTCGGCCGCCGATGCCATCGACCGCGCACTGGATACAGCCCTGTCCCGCCCCGAAACCCGCACCCCCGATCTGGGCGGCGCACTGGGCACAGCCGACTTTGGCGCCTGCATTGCCACGCTCATCAAGGACTCCTGACATGCCGCAAACCGCCATTCCCTTTCACTTCTTGCGCGGCGGCACGTCGCGCGGGCCATATTTCCGGCACGACGACCTGCCCGACGACCGCGAAACGCTGGCGCGGGTTCTGGTTGCCGCCGTGGGTTCGGGGCACAAACTCAACATCGACGGCATCGGCGGCGGGGCGGCGGTGACCACCAAGGTGGCGATGCTGTCGTGCTCGGCCAGCCCCGGCTGCGACATCGACTATTTCTTCGCCCAGGTCAGCGTCGAGGACGGGCTGGTCGATTTCAAACCCACCTGCGGCAATATCCTGTCGGGCGTTGGCCCTGCCGCGCTTGAGATGGGCCTGATCGCACCGCAAGGCGATGTGACGCGCATCCGCATCCGGTCGGTCAACACCGAAGCCCGGGTCGAGGCGGTGGTGCAGACGCCGGGCGGACAGGTGACGTACGAAGGCACCGCCACGATTGACGGTGTGCCGGGAACAGCGGCCCCGATCTATCTGAACTTCATGGATGTTGTCGGCTCGGTCACCGGATCGCTGCTGCCGACGGGGGCGCTGCGCGACGAGATCGACGGGATCGCGGTCACCTGCATGGATGTGGCCATGCCCATCGCCATCGCGCGCGCTGCCGATTTCGGCCTGACCGGTTATGAAACCGTCGAAGAACTGGATGCCAACCGCGATTTCTATGCCCGGATGGAGCCGATCCGGCAAGAGGCCGGGCGCCGCATGGGCATGGGCGATGTCAGCAAATCGGTGACGCCGAAATTCGCGCTGCTGGCCCCGCCGCGCGATGGCGGCACCATCGCCGCGCGCTATTTCATGCCGTGGAACTGCCATCCGACCATGGCGGTGACCGGCTCGCAATGCCTTGCCTCCTGCGTGCTGACGCCCGGCACGGTGGCCGAGGGGCTTTTTACCCGGCCCGAAGGCACGCCCGCGCTGGTGTTGATCGAACATCCCGGCGGGGTTATCGACGTGACGGTGGATTACGAGAACGGCCCCGATGGCTTTGCGCTGAAGTCGGCGGGGCTGTTGCGCACCGCGCGGCTGCTGGCGCGGGGCGAGGTGATGGTGCCGGGGTCGATCTGGGGCGGAAAATGAAGGTTCATATCCTTGACGACTGGTTCGATACGCTGAAAGGGCTGCCCTGCGTTGACCGGCTTGCAGGTCACGATGTCACCGTCTGGACCGACCACGAACCCGACCCGGCCCGGCTGGCCGACCGGGTCCACGATGCCGAGGCGCTTGTGCTCTTCCGCGAACGCACCCGGATCGGGGCCGATCTGCTGGACCGCCTGCCGAACCTGCGCCTGATTAGCCAGCGCAGCGTTTATCCGCATGTCGATGTGCCCGCCTGCACCCGCAACGGCGTGCTGCTCTGCTCCAACATGCATGCCGACACCCCGTCTTATGCCGCCGCCGAGCTGACCCTTGCGCTGATGCTGGCCAGCTTTCGCCAGATACCCGAGCAGGTGGCCAGCATCCGGCAGGGCGATTGGCAGATGGGCGTGGGCCGCACCCTGCGCGGGCGGACACTTGGCCTTTATGGCTATGGCCGTATTGCGCAGGCCGTTGAAACCTATGCCAAAGCGTTGGGAATGCGCGTGCAGTGGTGGGCCTCTGAGGCCGGGCGTGCGCGTGCCCAAGCCGATGGCAAGACCGTCGCCGACAGCCGCGAAGCGTTCTTTGCCAGCTCTGACATCATCAGCCTGCATGTGCGGCTGAAACCGGAAACGAAGGGCATCATCACCGCCGCGGACCTTGCTGCCCTGCCCCCGCGCAGCCTGCTGGTGAACACCTCACGTTCTGGTCTGATCGCTCCGGGCGTGCTGGAGGCGGAGATTGCCCGCGGCCGCATCCATGCCGCTGTCGATGTGTTTGACAGCGAACCCCTGCGCGACCCGCAGAACCCGCTGCTGACCCATCCCAACGTCCTGCCGACGCCCCATATCGGCTATGTGACCGAAGACGAGTTCGATCTGCAGTTTCGCGATATCTTCGACCAGATCAACGCCTATGCCAAAGGCGCGCCAATCCACATCATCAACCCGGAGGCCTGGGGCAAGCCGGGCTGACGCTTATTTTGCACCGCGCGCTCCTACCAGCTTCGCAGCGATCGGCGCGCCGATGATGACCACGACGATCCGCGTGATGTGGTGCAGGATGACAAATCCGAGATCGGCCCCGGCCACCAGCGCCAGCACCGTCATTTCGGCCTGACCGCCGGGGGCGAAGGCCAGAAAGCCCTCGACCGGTTGGGCAAGGCCGGTCAGGGTGACAATTTCGGTAAAGACCGCTGCCATGGCCGCCAGCAAAACAACGAAGGCCAGTCCCGACAGAACGAAGCTGCGCAATTCGCGCAGGGTAACGCCGACATATTGCACCCCGATCCCAAGCCCGATGAACAGTTGCGCGGCCAAAATCGCCTCGGCGGGCGGGCGGGTGTGGATCAGGATCATCGGCCCCAAGATCGAGGCGCCGAACAGCCCGATCCGCTCCGCGCCTTTCCATCCCGCCACCGCCGCCACGGCCAAAAGCAACAGTTCGCCCGGTTGCACCTCGCGCATCGGCACACCGACCGCGCCCATCAGACCCGCACCGTAGAACCCGGTCAGGATCATTGGCGCCAGCGTCACGATCACCAGAACCCGCGTGGCATGGATCAGCGCCAGCGCACGGCCATCGCCGCCCGCCTCTTGCCCGAAGCAGACCATATCCTGCAAACCGCCCGGCATCGCCGCATACCATGCCGTCACCGGATCATAGCCAAGGCGGCGAAAGAACGGAAAACCGACCAGCCCGATGATCGCCACATAGAGCGGCACAAGCGCCACGCTGCCCGCCATCTGCGGGATACGTCCGACCACTTCGGGCGTGATCGAGGCACCGATAGCCACGCCCAGAACCGTGCGCGCAAGGGTGGAAATCCCGCCCATCCCCCGCAGCGGCGCACCAGCCAACGCGCTCAGAAGACAGGCCGCCATTGGCCCGAACAGAAACGGCAGGGGCAGGCCCAGCAGATAAAACAGCGCGGCCCCGGTCATCGCAAGGACCAGTGTCGCCGTGCGTCTTGCCATCTCGGGCGGCATGGGAAGACTCCTTGCGCTGGATTGTATCCAACTGTATACACTGAGATACAAAAACTGCAAGCGAGTCGATTCATGGCTGATGACAC
>CAZPWV010000063.1:7097-7510 GCA_964590825.1 uncultured Rhodobacter sp.
TTCCCCAGGGCCAAGGCGCCTATCGCCGGCTTCTGGACGAAATTCGCAGCGGGGCGCTGCCCCCCGGCGCGCGGCTACGCGAAACCGAACTGGCCGAAAGGCTTGGCATCAGCCGCACCCCCGTGCGCGAAGCGATTCGGCAGCTTGAGGCCGACGGTCTGGTCGCCCACCTGCCCCGGCAGGGGGCCACGATCCGCAGCCTCGATCATGCCGAGGTGGTGGAACTTTATGAGATGCGCGCGGTTCTGGAAGGCACGGCAGCGCGGCTGGCAACGCGGGCGGCATCCGAAATCGAAATCGCGGAACTCATCGCATTGAACGCCGAACTGGCGGCCGCCCCGGCCGGCGCGCAGGCGCGCGAGGTGAACCGACAGTTCCACCGCATGCTGCTGGAGTCCGCGCGCAACCGCTTT
>CAZPWV010000063.1:7520-9882 GCA_964590825.1 uncultured Rhodobacter sp.
TTCTGGTCAAGGCGATGAGCGCGTTGCAGAAGACGCTCCTGATCCTTGGCCCCACCACATTGGCCGATCCGTCACGGGCAGGTGCTGCCGTTTCAGAACACGCCACCGTTCTGGCTGCCCTGCAATCCCGCGACGGGGCCGGGGCCGAAAGCGCCATGCGTGCCCATGTCGATGCCGCCCTTGCCGCCCGCCTGCGCGGTATGCGCGACCGCGAAGTGCCGATGGAGGATGATCTGTGAAAGACTGGCCCAATACCTTTGATCTGGCCGTTGTCGGTGGCGGCAATGCCGCGCTTTGTGCCGCCATCACCGCCGCCGAAACCGGCGCATCCGTGCTGATCCTGGAAGGCGCGCCAAAACCCTATCGGGGGGGCAACAGCCGCCACACCCGCAATTTCCGCTGCATGCACCGCGGCCCGATGTTCCCCCTGACCGGCGCTTACGAGGAAGACGAATATCTGCACGACCTGATGCTGGTAACCAAGGGCAAGACCGAGGAAAGTCTTGCCCGCCTTGCCATCCGGTCGTCAGCGGAATGTCTGCCCTGGATGCAGGCCCATGGCGTGCGGTTCCAGCCCTCGCTGTCGGGCACGCTCAGCCTGTCGCGCACCAATGCGTTTTTCCTTGGCGGCGGCAAGGCGCTGGTCAACGCCTATTACAACACCGCCACCGACCTTGGCGTGACAATCGCCTATGACGCGCAGGTGAAACACGTTCACCTTGAGGGCGACCGCATCACCCATCTGGAGGCCGAGATCGCGGGCCAGCCGCAGACCGTAAAAGCCCGCGCCTTTGTTCTGGCCTCGGGCGGGTTTCAGGCCGATGTCGATTGGCTGGCCCGCGCCTGGGGCCCGGCTGCGCGCAACTTCCTGATCCGTGGCACACCCTATAACCGCGGCGTGGTGTTGCGCGACCTGCTGGACCAGGGCGCCGAGTCTGTGGGCGACCCCACGCAATGCCATGCCGTCGCCATCGACGGGCGTGCGCCGAAATTTGACGGCGGCATCGTCACCCGGCTGGATTGCGTGCCGTTTTCCATCGTCGTCAACCGCGACGGCGACCGCTTTTATGACGAGGGCGAGGATGTCTGGCCCAAGCGCTACGCGATCTGGGGCCGTCTGGTCGCCGCCCAGCCCGATCAGGTGGGCTATGCCCTGATCGACGCCAAGTCGATTGACCTCTTCATGCCCTCGGTCTTTCCGGCGGTGAAGGCCGACACCCTTGAAGGGCTGGCGTCCCAAATGGGCCTTGACCCGCAGGCGGTGCGCCGCACCGTGGACGAGTACAACGCCGCCTGCCGCCCCGGCACCTTCCATCCGACCGAGTTGGACGGGCTGGCCACCGAGGGACTCAGCGTGCAGAAAACCAACTGGGCGCGGCCCTTGGACACCCCGCCCTTCTACGGCTACCAGCTGCGCCCCGGCGTGACCTTTACCTATCTGGGGCTGAAGGTCGATGCCCGCGCACAGGTTCACACCCCCGCAGGCCCGATCCGCAACCTGTGGGCGGCGGGCGAGATCATGGCCGGATCGATCCTGGGCCAAGGCTATCTTGCCGGGTTCGGCATGACCATTGGCACCGTTTTCGGTCGCATCGCAGGCAAGGAGGCCGCCGCCCATGTCGCTTGACCTAACCACACTGACCGCCACCGAGGAAGCCCGCCGTCAGATCGAGATCTGCAACGCCTGCCGCTATTGCGAAGGCTTCTGCTCGGTTTTTCCGGCGATGACGCGGCAAAAGACTTTTGCCGATGGCGATATGACCCAGCTTGCCAACCTCTGCCACAACTGCCGGGGCTGCTATTACGCCTGCCAATACACCGCACCGCATGAATTCGCGCTGAACATCCCGGCAGTGCTGGCCGAAGTGCGGGTGCAAAGCTGGGAACGCCTGGCCCGCCCGCAGCGGCTTGCACGGGTGTTTCAAACGCATGGCGTGGCCATGGCGGGCCTGCTGGTGGTGGCGCTGGCGTGGTTTTTTTGGGCGCTGACCGCGCTCAGGCCCGAAAGCGGCGCGGGATTCTACGCCCATCTGGCCCATAACGCTCTGGTCGCGATCTTTGTTCCGGCCTTTGTGTTGCCGCTGGCGCTGATGGCGCTGTCGATCCGCGATTACTGGCGCGAGGTGGGTGGCGGCCGGGTTCGCCTGTCACACATCCTGTCTGCCCTGCGCGATGCGGCCATCATGAAAGACCTGTCCGGCGGCCATGGCGAGGGCTGCAACTTCGAATCCGAAGACCGATTTTCCGACCGCCGCCGCGTGTTTCACCAACTGATGATGTATGGCTTCCTGCTGTGCTTTGCCTCGACTGGCAGCGGAACTGTCATGCACTACGCCCTTGGCTGGGAAGCGCCGTATCCGCT
>CAZPWV010000064.1:0-9864 GCA_964590825.1 uncultured Rhodobacter sp.
AGCGCTACAAGGGGCTGGGCGAGATGAACCCCGAACAGCTTTGGGAAACCACGCTAGACCCGTCGGCGCGGACACTGTTGCAGGTCAAGATCGACGATGTGGCCGAGGCCGATGACATCTTTACCAAGCTGATGGGCGATGTGGTGGAGCCGCGCCGCGAGTTCATTCAGCAAAACGCGCTGAGCGTGGAGAACCTCGACTTCTGAGATGGCTTGCCACCGCCGCAGCCGGCGCTAGCTTGCTCGGGGGACGCCCAGAGGAAACCGATGAGCGACAGCGAAAAGATCGAAGCCGCCGTCAGCCGCGCCGAGGCGCGTGGACTGGGCCATGTGCCCGACCCGTCCGATCCGCGGCTTTTTCGCGATGCGCTGGGCCGTTTTGCCACCGGTGTCACCGTGGTGACCGCCCTCGAAGAAGGCGGGGGCGGGCCGGTGGGGATCACCGTCAACTCCTTTGCCTCGGTTTCGCTGACCCCGGCCCTTGTGCTCTGGTCAGCGGCGCGCTCGTCCATGCGGCACCGGCATTTTTCCGTGGCGACGGCCTTTGCCATCCATGTGCTGCGGGCCGAACAGCGCGCGGTTGCCGAACGCTTCACCCGCTCGGGGCATGGGTTCGAGGGGCTGGAACACCGGCGCAATGCCGAGGGCGTGCCGCTGATCGACGGCGTTCTGGCCCGGTTCGAATGCGTGACCGAGGCCACCCATGAGGGCGGCGACCACACCATCATCATCGGACGGGTCACACGCTTCGACCATGCCACCGAGGGCGCGCCACTTTCGTTTTTTGCCGGGCGCTACGGCGGCTTCAGCCCGGCCTGATTACTTCAGCGCCGCCATCTGTGCCGCCAGTGCCGCCACCGCCGCCGATTGCGCCGCCGCAATCGCCCCCGGCCCCGTGCCGACAATCGCCACGCTCAGATCGAACCGCCGCACCGCGTCGCGCCCACTGCCGGCCATGGGCGAAAGATAATAGGCCCCGCGCAGCCGCACCCTGCCATCGGCCCCGGCCAGAAACTGCTCCACCCGCACCTCGATACGGCTTTGCGGCGGGTCCGCAAGCGGCCAGGGCTCGGCAATCACCCGCGCCCCCGACAGTGCGGAAATATCCCGCGCAAGGGCCAGCGTGATCGCCCGCGGCGGATCATCGGCCCAGATCTGCTTCGGGCTTGAGCGCAGCGCGCCATCGTCGGTTTGCCAGGCAATTTCCTGACCCGACGCATATTGCGGCAACGACACCTCGCGCAGCTCAGCCGAACCGATGCGATTGGGAAGATCCTGCCGCACCGGTGCGGGATCGAACGCATACCGCGCTGTCTCGGTTGGGTCCGAGCAGCCGGACAGTGCCAGAAACCCAAGGATCACAAAGGCATAACGAAACATCCACATCTCCGCTCAGCGTCCCAGAATAAAGGCACGGGGGTTGCGTTCGATCATCCGCGCCATGGCCCCAAAGGCGGCGGTGGCCCGGCGCAACTCCCGCATCGTATCGAGCACTTCGGAATTGAACGCCGAACGCTCGCCATAAGAGGCCACCAGCCCCTGCGCCGTGGCCACCAGGCTTTCCAGCTTTTCGGTCAGGGCGGGCAGGCGGCTGGAGGCATCCGAGATCGCCGCGGCGGCATCCTGGGTGGCCACCAGCGTGCCATTGAGCTTGTCGGCGGCGCCTCCGGCCCGCAACTCGGCCAGAATCGCGGCGGTTTCGCTCAGCGTATCGGACAGCGCCTTGGGCAGCCGCTCGGCATCTTCGGTGCCCAGCATCCGGCGCAGATCCGCAATCAGCCCATCTATATTCTTGCCGATGTCTTCCAGCGGCATCTTTGCCACCGCCTGCGCCGCCTGATCGGTCGAATCGAGCGTATCTTGCAGCCCCTCGATCTCGCCGAGGAAACTTGTGGCCGCCGTGGTCACCGCATCGATCGCCACCACCGTCTTGTCGGCGGCTTTTTGTGCATTCAGATCGGTGACCAGCGTTTCGATTTGCGCAAGCAACCCGGCCAGATTGCCCGGCACGGCACGGGTTTCCGCGCTTTCGGCGATGGCCGAGACCGAATCGAGCGTGCGGATCGCCGAAGTCAGAAGTTCCTCGATCGGCAGCCGGTCGATGCGGGTAAAGACATCCTTGGCGGAATCGGCAATGTCGTTGCTGGCGGCCGGCGCCGTGGGCAGCGTGGGGTAGGGACGCGCATCAAGGTTCACCGCCCCCGCCGCGGCATCGGGCACTTCGGTCAACTCGACAATCAGCGTTGTGCCCAACAGCCCGACCCCGGCCACCCGCGCCCGCAACCCCCCCTCCACTTCGGCGGCCAGAAACGCGGTGACCACGGCGGTTTCGGTATCTCGGGCCAGGCCCAGACGCTCGGGCGACAGGGCAATGGTCACCTGCTGCTGGGCAAAGCGGGTGCCGACACTGTCGGTTTGAACCTTGATCGAGATATCGGTGACCTCCCCCGCCTCAACGCCCCGGAACTGCACCTTTGCGCCGCGTTCAAGCCCGTTGATCGCCTCGTCAAACAGCAGGCTGTAGCGCGGCGGATCGATCAGATCGGCGCCAAAGATCGAAGCCTTGGCCGCCTCGGAACTGGCAAACAGCCGAAATGCATGGCCGTTTTCCACAATGCCGCCACCGGTCGAAAGCGTATCGAACTCGACCCCGCCCTGCACCAGCGTGGCCAGCGAGCGCACATCCAGGCTGACCCCGGTCGCCCCAAGCGAAAGCGAAATTCCCGACGTGTCCCAAAACCGCGTGGCGGTGGTCAGCCGGGCATCATGGGGCGCCGCGATGAAAGCATCGACGGTCACGCCCGAATCCTTTTCGTTCAGCCGCAGGTTCTGGATGCGCCCCACCGTCACCCCCCGAAACAGGATCGGGGCGCCTTCGGCCAGACCGCCGGCATCTTCGGCCCGCAGCTCGATCATCGTGCCCATCGTCGGATCGGGGGCAACCGGCGGCCGCTCAAGCCCGGTGAACACCCCGCGCCCGCCCTTGGGCGTGGCATCCCACCAGCCCTCGACGAACGTGCCCGAAAGCACGGTATCGAGCCGCGAGATCCCCTGTGCGGACACCTGCGGCTTGACCAGCCAGAACCGCGCCTCGCCATCAATGAAGGGCGCGACATCCTTGTTGACCCGCACCGACAGCCGAACCGAGCTCAGATCGGCATTGAAGCCGATCTTTTCCACCCGGCCCACCTCCACCTCGCGGAACTTGAGCGGCGTCTCACCCGGCACGATACCGGTGGCATCGGCAAAATCGATCGCGATCAGCACCCCCCGGTCGGCATAGCTTTTCCAGGCCAGGCCCAGCGTCACCAAAAGCGCCAGAAGCGGCACCAGCCAGATCACCGAAAGCCGCGTCCAGATCGGATCGACGGCGGGGCGCAGGGTCATTTCGGCGGGCTCGGGGGTATTGCTCATGGGTCTATCGTTACCGGGTTCGTTGCCACTTCGGGCGTTCTGGGGCCGCGCCAGATCAGCCGCGGGTCAAAGCTTTGGGCCGAGAGCATGGTGAATGCAACCGAAAGCGCAAAGGCCGCCGCCGCCGGGCCGGGGTTGATCGAGGCGACAAAGCCCAGTTGCACCAGCGCCGACAGGATCGCCACCACAAAAACATCGATCATCGACCAGCGGCCGATGAATTCCACCACCTCGTAAAGCAGCAGATGCCGGTGGCCGCCGGCGCGGCGCTCATGGCCGACGGCAAAGGCCAGATAGGCGATGGCCAGGAACTTGGCCACGGGAATGACGATCGAGGCCAGAAAGACGATCGAAGCCACCCCCCAGTTGCCATGGCTCGCCAGCTCCACCGCGCCGCCCAGAATGGTGTTTTCCTGCGCCCCGGTCAGCGTGGCGGTGCGCAGCATCGGCGCCAGATTGGCCGGAACGTACAGGATCAGCCCCGCCCACCACCAAGCCCAGACCCGCTGCAGGCCACGGCTATCGACCGGGCGCAACCGCGCCCCGCAACGCCCGCAACGGGGGCTGTGCATCGGCCAGACCCGCCCGCAGCGGGTGCACCCCACCAGCCCCGCATCCTGCGCTGTCAGCACCGCCCCTTCGCTCATCGCACACCGATCGCTTCCCAGATCGTCGCCTCGCTCAGCATCAGGTTCTTCAGCACGGTCACGATTATCAGCGCACAAAAGGCCCAGAACGCCGGGCCAAAGGAAATCACCGCCAGCCCCGCCACCTTGACCAGCGCCACCGCCGTGCCGATGATGAAGATCTCGGCCATCGACCAGGGCTGCATCTGCGTGGCCAGACGGAACGCCATTGCCGCGTGGCGATGCGCGGGGCGGCCCTGCGCAAGCGGCCAGATGGTATAGATCAGCGCTGCAAACCGCAGGACAGGCATCGCCACGATCGCCCCCAGAACCGCCACCGACAGCGGCGCCAGCCACCCCCCCGAAAATGCCATGGCGACCTCGAACACCGAGCTTTCATGCGAAAACCCTTTTGCCGAAATCTTCAGGAACGGGAAAAAGATCGCCGCCAGCATCAGGATCATCGCGGTAAAGGCAAGCGCCACGACATGCAGAAACGAACGGTGGCGCGGCGCAACAAGCGTGCTGCCACACCGCTGGCAACTGGCCGTCTCGGTCTCGGCCAGAACCGGGCGGTGATGCAGCGCATCGCACCGCGGGCAGGCGATGAGGTCTTGCAAAAGGGGCGCTTCGGACATGGCTGCAAGATAACCTTCCGGGCCGGGGCTGCAAGTCGGGCTTGGAAATGCGGCGGATTTTACCCTTTAAGCGCGCATTAATGCCGCAGTGCTAAACCTGATCCTGGGTGAAGTAGAGGTGGTGGAATGAGCACGCGCGACAACGCGGCTCCAGTCATCATCAAACGCAAGAAGGTCGTCGGCGGCGGCGGGCACCACGGTGGGGCGTGGAAAGTTGCCTATGCCGACTTCGTTACCGCCATGATGGCCTTCTTTCTGTTGATGTGGCTGTTGAACGCGACGACGGAAAAACAACGCAAGGGGATTGCGGATTATTTCAATCCGACGATTCCAATCAACCGGATTTCGGGTGGGGGCGAAGGTGCCTTTGGGGGGGATTCCGTCTTCTCCGAAGACCAGATTGCCCAGACCGGCACTGGCGCCTCGGGCCAGCGGCCTACCGAAGAGCGGCAGGCACGGGGTGACAGCGGCACGACGGAAAGCGAAGCCGCCAGCCAAAAGGCCGCTTTCGACAAACTGGCCAAGGATATCGAAAAAGCCCTGATGGGGGTGGGTGGCGAATCCATGGCGACCGATCAGATGGCGCGTCACATCGTCACCAAGGTCACCGATGAAGGCCTGATCGTCGAATTCTTCGACATCGAAAACGAGCCGCTCTTTGCCGATGATTCGGCGCAACCGGAGCCAATCCTTGCCGAAATTGCACAGATGCTGACGCGGGTTTTCGGGCTGGCAACGAACGCGGTGGCCATCAATGGCCACACCCGGTCCTACCCCTCGATGCTGCGGGAAAACCCGGTTTGGGATCTGTCGATGGCCCGCGCGCAAGCCATGCGTAACCTCATGGAAGGCAACGGTTTCGAGCCTCAGCGGGTGCAGAGGGTTTCCGGCTTTGCCGATCGCAAGCCTGCCATCGAGGCGACCATGTCGATCCGCAACAACCGGCTGGAGTTGATCTTGCTGCGCAACAGCCGCTGAGCAGGGAAGAAATCGGACGCATTTTAGGTGTTAGGTCGATCTTAACGGCAACTGCGGCAGTGTGTCTCCAGATCGAGGGACGCAGCAGCAGAAAGGCGCTTACATGTCCATTTCCTCTTCGCTCAATGCGGGTGTCGCCGGACTCGCGGCGAACGCCACTCGTCTTGCGACGATTTCCGACAATATCGCGAACTCCGGCACCTATGGCTACAAACGGGCGACAGCGGATTTCGAAAGCATGGTGCTCAATCAGGCCCGAAACGCCGGGGTTTACTCCGCCGGGGGCGTCCGGGCATCCACCGGCCGGCTGATCGACGAACGCGGATCGCTTGTCTCGACCACGAATGCCATGGATATCGCCGTGTCCGGGCGCGGGTTCCTGCCGGTGGCCACCACCGCCTCGCTGCAGAACAACGCCGGTGACCAACCGCTGATGATGACCACCACCGGCTCGTTCCACACCGATTCGAACGGGGTGCTCCGCACCGCTTCGGGGCTGGTGCTGATGGGTTGGGCCGCCAATGCCGATGGCACCATCTCGACCATGCCGCGGGACACGAAATCCGGCCTGCAACCGGTCGTCATCAACGCCAACCAGACCGCCGGAGACCCGACGACAACAATGAATCTCGGCGTGAACCTGCCGGCAACCGATACCGAGGCCGGGGCAGATGGCGATACCCTGCCATTGTCGATCGAGTATTTCGGCAATCTCGGCACCTCGGAAACGCTCGATATTTCCTTCACGCCCACCGTGCCCGCCTCGGGCAGCTCGAATGAATGGACGATGGTGATCCGCGATTCCGCGACCATTGATGACCCGCTTACGGCGGGTGACGAAAGTATCATTGGCGAATATACCCTCACCTTCGATGACAGCCGTGGCAGTGGCGGCACGCTTGCCTCGGTGACCGTCGTTTCGGGCGGCGCCTATGACAACGCCACGGGCGAATTGTCCCTGAGCGTGGCGGGCGGGCCAATTACCATGACGATCGGCAAGATCGGTGACACCAACGGGCTGACGCAATTGTCGGACAGTTTCGCGCCGACCTCGATCACCAAGGACGGCTCCCCGGTCGGCAACCTGACGGCGGTGGAAATCGACGAGAACGGCTTCATCAAGGCCACCTATGATACCGGCTTCATCCGCACGGTCTATCAGGTTCCGCTTGTCGATGTTCCTAACCCCAATGGCCTCAACGCCCTCGACAATCAGACCTTCCAGGTCTCCTCCACCTCCGGCTCCTTCTATCTCTGGGACGCCGGCGATGGCCCCACCGGCACGATGGAGGGCTACGCCCGCGAAGGGTCGGCGGTCGATGTGGCACAGGAATTGACCAATCTCATTCAAACGCAGCGCGCCTATTCGTCGAACGCCAAGGTGATCCAGACGGTCGATGAAATGCTGCAGGAGACAACCAACATCAAACGCTGAGGCAGACCGCCCGGTGAGAGGAGCTGATCGATGAGTATTGCCAGTGCGCTCAACAACGCCGTCTCGGGGCTGACGGCGGCGTCCCGGATGGCCGAGATCGTCTCCTCGAACACCGCCAACGCCATGACCGAAGGTTACGCCCGCCGCGAGTTGTCGATTTCGTCCGAGACCCTCGGCGGCGATGGCGGCGGCGTGCGGATCAATGGCGTGGATCGAATGGTCAACGAATCGCTGCTGCAAGACAAGCGGTTCGCCGATGCCGCCGCCGCCAACACCGCCAGCCGCAGTGAATTCCTGTCCCGGTTCGAGACGAATATCGGCGACCCCGATGCCGAGGGATCACTCGGATGGGCTCTGGCCAATTTCGAAAGCGCGCTGATTACCTCGGCCAGTATGCCCGATAGCACGGCGCGCCTCGGTGTCGCCGTGACATCGGCTACGACCGTGGTCGAAAAGATCAACAGCCTTTCCGATGATCTGTCGGCCCAGCGCCTGCAAGCCGACCAATCGATCGGAAAGCAGGTCACGCGGCTGAATGAAGCGCTCGAACAGATCGAGATCATGAACCGGACAATCACGACCCAAATCTCGGTCGGGCAAGACGCAACGGGGCTGATGGACCAGCGGCAGGCGCTCGTCGACGAAATATCCGAGATGGTCTCGGTGCGAATGGTCTCCCGCGATAACAATCAGATCGCGCTTTTCACCACCGGCGGCGCAATCTTGCTCGACGGATCGGCGGCGACGGTGGGCTTCACCGCCACCGGGGTAATGAGCGCCGATATGACATTGGACTCCGGCGCTCTGTCCGGGTTGACCCTCAACGGGCGGCCCGTTTCGAGCGCTGACAGCGGCGCATTCGGCGGCGGAACCCTCGGCGCCGCACTTGCCATTCGCGACGAACTTGCCCCCCTAGCGCAGGAAAAACTCGATGCCGTCGCCCGCAACCTCATCGAGCGCTTTCAGGACCCGGCCGTTGATTCCACACTTTCGGTCGGCGACCCCGGCCTGTTCACCGATCTTGGGGGGGCACTTGATCCGTTGGATGAGGTCGGCCTGGCGGGCCGACTGCGTCTCAATGCGGCGGTCGATCCGTCACAGGGGGGGGCTGTCTGGCGACTCCGGGATGGAATTGGCGCCACGGTCGAGGGCACGGTCGGGGATTCCAGGCTTCTCAATGCCTTGTCCGAAGCCCTCTCCGGTCAGGTCGCCCCAAGTTCCGGCGATTTTGGCGCGGCCCTGCGCAGCGCCTCCGGTCTGGTTTCCGATCTGCTTTCCTTCGCGTCTGCCAGCCGCCAATCCGGAGAATTGAGCGAAGGCTACGCCACCGCACGTCAGGAAGCCCTTACCGAAATGGCGCTCGCCGATGGGGTGGATACCGATTACGAAATGCAAACACTGCTTACGGTCGAGCGCGCCTACGCGGCAAACGCCCGCGTCATCCAGACAATCGACGCGATGATTCAGCAACTGCTGGAGTTGTAAGATGAAGTACATTTCCGTTGGCGACATGTCGCAAACCTACCTTATGCGCCGTCACAATGTGCAGTTGAAGGCAACCATGTCGCGCCTGTCGGATGAAATGGTCACTGGGCTGCAGCAAGATCGTGGCAACGCCGTTAGCGGCGATTTCACCGCACTTTCTGCAATTGAACGCTCACTTACGCGGAGCGCGGCGTTCAAGCAGGTCGCGGCCGAGGCTGACCTTCTGGCTGGAACCCAGCAGGACGCCCTCGAACTGATTCAGAACCATACCTACGAAATGGGCAGCACACTGGTTTCCTCCGCCTCGACATCCGTTCCCGCGATGATCGACGCCGGCACGAAGGATGCCGCACAACGCTTCGAGTCGATTCTGGGGGCGATGAATGTCAATGTAGCGGGGCGATATGCCTTCTCGGGCATCAGCACCGACACCCTTCCCGTGGCCTCCGCCGAAACCATCACCTCTGCTCTGGCCGCGACAATCGGCGGCCTGACGCAAGTCGAACAAATCGTCACCGCCGTGGACGATTGGTTCAATGCCGCACCGGGCGCCGGCGGATATCTTGATACCGCCTATTTCGGCAGTGACACCACGGTCGCCCCACTCCAACTGTCCGAAACCGATCTCGCCGAATTTTCCATCACCGCCGCAGATCCGGTTTTGCGCGATACGCTGAAAGGTTTTTCCTTGGCAAGCCTGATTGCCGAAGGGCATGTTCCCGACGATCTGGCGACACGTTCCGCGCTGACGCAGGCGGCCGGCGAGTGGATCATCACTGCGGATGGAAACCTGTCCACGCTGCGCTCGGAACTTGGCACGACAGAGAGCATCATCGCCGCAGCACAAACCCGAAATTCATCGCAAAAATCGGCACTTGAGATTGCCAAAGGCGAGTTGATCGGGGCAGACGCCTATGAAAGCGCCACAGCACTCGAAGCGGTGCAGGCGCAACTTGAAACGCTTTACACCCTGACCACGCGCCTGTCGCAACTCTCACTGACGGACTATCTGAGATGAAATTTCTGCTGATCGCTCTGATGCTGCTCCTTCCGATGGCGAGCTTCGCCGCGCCTATCCGCATCAAGGATCTTGTCGAATTCGACGGTGTGCGCGGCAACGATCTGGTGGGTTACGGCCTCGTCGTCGGGCTGAACGGGACCGGCGATGGTATCCGCAACGCCCCGTTCACCGAAGAGATCATGTCGAACATTCTGGAACGTCTTGGTGTAAACGTCACGGGCGAACAGTTCCGCCCCAAAAACGTTGCGGCACAAGGTTTTTCATAATT
>CAZPWV010000065.1:0-3083 GCA_964590825.1 uncultured Rhodobacter sp.
AATATAAAGCACCCGCCGGTTCACCCCCTCGTCGAGGATATGCGAGGACAGCGGCAGTTCCTCGATCAGCTCGTGCCGTTCGATCTGCGCCAGCGTGGACACCACCTGAATGGTGTGCTCGTCCACGGTGTAGCTGTGATACATGTTGAATTGCATCATCGCCACGATCGGTTCGAATTCGGGGATATAGGCGGCCAGCACCCCCAATTCGTTCATCCGCCGCAATGCCCGTTCGGGGTTGCCGTGCTTGAGCAGCAGATCGACAAAGATCCGCGCCGCCTCGCGGTCGTTTTGCAGCTTGTCGTCGATCCGGTCGAGATTGGCGGCAATGACCCGCATGGCATCGGGGTGGATCAGCATCCCCGAGCGCAGCGCCTCTTCGAAGATGCGCAGAAAGTTGAGCGGATCGGCCAGAAAACCCCGCGTATCGGCAATGTTGATGCGGCCGTTGTCATCGGTGAAGGGCGCAATCAGCGGCTTGCGGCGGCGGAACAGGCGCTTGAGAACGGGGGCGGGCTTGGCGTGGCGGGCCTCCAGCGCGGTGAGGAAGATGCGCGTCACCTCGCCCACGCGGGTGGCATGGCGGAAGTAGGTTTGCATGAACACTTCCACGGCGCGGCGCCCGGCGGTATCGGCATAGCCCATCCGCCGCGCCACTTCGACCTGCGCATCAAAGCTGAGCTGGTCGGCGGCGCGACCGGCAATCAGATGCAGATGGCAGCGCACCGCCCAGAGAAAATCTTCGGCATCGCGGAAATGCGCATATTCCTCGGCGGTGAACATGCCCAGCTTGACCAGTTCGGCGGTGTCGTTCACCGCGTGCAGATATTTTGCAATCCAGTAAAGGGTTTGCAGGTCACGCAAGCCCCCCTTTCCCTCTTTCACATTGGGTTCGAGCACATAGCGCTGCCCGCCCTGGCGGCGGTGCCGCTCGGAGCGTTCGGCGAGCTTCGCCTCGATGAATTCGGCGCCGGTGGTGGGAAACAGGTCGTTGCGCAACGTCGCGTTGAGCCGCTCGCCCAGCGCCGCATCGCCGCCGATGAAGCGGTTTTCCAGCAGCGCGGTGCGGATGGTGATGTCTTCGCGCCCCAGTCGCAGGCAATCCTCGATGGTGCGCGAGGAATGGCCCACTTTCAGCTTCAGATCCCAAAGCATGTAGAGCATCGATTCGATCACGCTTTCGGCCCAGGGCGTGACCTTCCAAGGCGTCAGGAACAGCAGATCGACATCGGAAAACGGCGCCATCTCGGCCCGGCCGTAGCCGCCCACCGCCAGCACCGAGATTTTCTCGGCTTCGGTCGGGTTGGGCAAAGGGTGCAGCCGCGTGGTGGCCACATGCAAAACCGCCAGCACCAGCGCATCGGTCAGCGCGGCATAGGCGCGCACCGTTGCATGGGCATTGCGCGGATGGCCGGTGAAGTCCGCCTCGATCCCCGGCAGGGCCCGGCTGCGCTCGGCCGCCAGAAAGCGCACCGTTTCGGCCCGCAGGTTGCGGGCATCAGAGGCGGTCAGCGCCGCCTCAAGCCGCGCGAGCAGGGCGGGGGTATCGTCAAAGGCGGGCGCCCCGGTGGGGGCCGGGACGGTCTGTTTTGGTTCGCTCACGTGATCGCCATGTCCCTTTGGGGCCCTCGTTGAGATGGGGTGCCGCCGGGTTCAGAACCCGGCCAGGCCAAAGGAGCGTGGCGCGGCGTCGATGACGACCACCTGCCCGTTGCGGATCTCGGCCACCGCCAGACCCCGTTCGTTGGTGCCATCGGCGCGCAGCCGGAAAATGCCGTTGACCCCCACAAACCCCGAAGATTGCGTCAGCGCGGCCTTGGTCAGCGCGTCGGCCCGCCCCGATTTGACCAGCGCGCCAATGGCGGCGATGCCGTCATAGGCCAGCCCCGCAATCGGCAGGGGCGCGGCGCCAAAGGCGGCCTGATACCGTTCCTGGAAGCGGGTATTCAGGCTCGGATCAGGCAGCGCGAACCAGCCGCCCTGCAGCCCCGGCAGCGCCATGGCGGCGGGCGGGGTGTCAAGCCGGGTCAGCCCGATGAACTTGGTCTGCGCCGGGTTGACCCCCTGCTCGGGCAAGAGTTGCGCCAGCAGCGGCAAGGCGCCACCGGCATCCGAGGTCAGGAACAGCGCGTCGATCCCGCCGCCCTTCACCCGCTGGGCGATTTGCGGCACCGCGTTCACCACATCGGTCTGCGAATAGGGAAAGGAGACCTCACCCGCCAGCGTCGCGCCAAAACGTGAAATCGCCGATTTGATGGCGCTGGCGCCAACCTCACCGGCAATATTCTGCTCGCTCACCACCAGAATGCGCCGTTTGCCCTGCGCTGCGGCAAAGCTGACGAGCCGGTTGGCATTGTTGGCGAAGGTGGGGCCAAGCACGAAAAGGTTGCCCCCGGCGATCTGGGTGTTGTTCGAAAACGCCAGCACGTTCACCCCACGATCCGCCACCGCGACCGCCGCCGCATTGGCCGAAGCGGCATAGACCGGGCCAAGAATGATCTTGGCCCCCTCGTCCACCGCCTTTCGGGCCATCTGCCCGGCCATCTCGGCACCGCCGCCGGTGTTGTAGATGCGCAGATCGATCTTCACTCCGTTGAGGTCGGAAATGGCCAGTTGCGCCGCCTGACGCAGGGATTGGGCGATCAACTCGTCGTTGGTATCGCCCGAACCCGAGGGCAGCAAAAGCGCCACCGGGACCGCCGCCGAGGTGTCGATGCCGTGGCCACCGGAGCCGCCCGCAATGGGCTGACAGGCGGCTATCCAAAGCGCCGAGAACACGGCGCCCAGGCGCAGCAGGGGGTTGCGGGAAGAGCGCAAAGTGGCGAACATGGAACGGCCTCTGGCTGAAACAGGGGTAAGTGAGGCGAACCCTAAGCGTTTCGCCCGGCGAAGTAAACTTTGCAGCAAGCCCGGAAGGCAGGACAATGGCGAATGAGGCGCAACCCGGCGAAAGCCCGCCGGCAGAAAGCCCCTCGGGCGGCACATCGGGGCGCAAACCGGCGCCGGGACTGCATTTCATCGCTACCCCGATCGGCGCGGCCCGCGATATCACGCTGCGGGCCCTCGATATTCTGCGCGATGCC
>CAZPWV010000065.1:3093-9835 GCA_964590825.1 uncultured Rhodobacter sp.
GCTGGCGGCCGAGGACACCCGGACCCTGCGGCATCTGATGGAGATCCATGGCATCGCTGTGGCGGGCCGGCCGCTGGTGGCCTATCATGACCACAACGGCGAGGCGGCGCGGCCAAGGCTGCTGCGCGCCCTCGCCGAGGGGCGGACGGTGGCCTATGCATCGGAGGCGGGAACGCCCCTGGTGGCCGATCCGGGCTATCAACTGGGGCGCGCGGCGATTGCCGCCGGTTATCCTGTCTTCGCCGCGCCGGGACCGTCGGCCGTGCTGGCGGCGCTGACCGTCTCGGGCCTGCCCAGTGACCGGTTCCTGTTCGCGGGTTTTCCGCCCAACACGGCATCGGCTCGACGCAAATGGCTGCGGGAAATGGCCGGTGTCGGAGCGACGCTTATTTTTTATGAATCACCCAAACGCGTTAGGGAAATGTTAGCCGATCTGGCCACAGAATACGGAGCAGATCGACAGGCGGTCGTCTGCCGCGAACTGACCAAGCGATTCGAAGAGGTGCGCCGGGGCACGCTCGCGGAGCTTGTGGAGTTTTTTGCGTCCGGCGTGGTCAAGGGCGAGATCGTCGTTCTGGTCGATCGGATGCGGGGTGCGCGGTTTGGCCCCGAAGATGTTGACGTGGCGCTTCGCGACCGGTTGGCCCGCATGAGCGTCAAGGATGCGGCGGCCGAGGTGGCCGAAGCGCTGGGTCTTCCCCGGCGTGAGGTTTATCAGCGGGCCTTGGCGATGGAGAAGGGCTGATGGGCGGAGCAATGGGGTATCATGCCGGGTTGGCGGCCGAGCATCAGGTTGCGGCCCATTACCAGCGTGCCGGTCGCAAGATTGCGGCGCCTCGCTGGCGTGGCCGCTACGGCGGCGAGATCGACCTGATCGCCCGTGAGGGCGACAAGGTGATTTTCATCGAGGTCAAACGGGCGGAAACCCATGCCTGGGCGGTTGAGCGGCTGACCCGTCGGCAAATGCAGCGGATCAGCATTTCCGCCGAAGAGTTCGTCGCACGAACACCCGGATGCGCCAATATGGACATGCGGTTCGATGTGGCCTTGGTCGATGCGCAGGGACGGATCGAGATTCTCGAGAACGCTTATCAATTCGATTAGGCGGATTGCATCGCCGCCATGACCGGGGCATCAAGGGCGCAACGAAAGGGGGCGCCATGGCACTGAGAGTTGCGATCCAGATGGATCCGATCGAGCGGATCAATATCGACGGTGACAGCACGTTCCGCATCGGGCTTGAGGCACAGGACCGGGGCCATTCGCTGTTTTATTATACACCAGACCGGCTGATCTACCGGGAGGGGCGGGTGCTGGCGCGCGGATGGCCGGTGACGTTGCGGCGCGAGCGCGGCAGCCATTTTGTGCTGGGTGCGGAAGTCGAGGCTGACCTGTCGGAATATGACGTGGTCTGGCTACGGCAGGACCCCCCCTTCGACATGGGGTATATTACCACCACGCATATTCTGGAGCGGATCCATCCTTCGACCCTGGTTGTGAATGATCCGTTCTGGGTGCGGAACTCGCCCGAGAAACTGCTGGTTCTGGATTTTCCCGATCTTACGCCGCCCACGCTGATTGCCCGTGATCTCGCGACGATCCGGGCTTTCAAGGCGGTGCATGGCGACGTGATTCTCAAGCCGCTTTATGGCAATGGCGGGGCGGGGGTGTTCCGGCTGGATCCGAACGACCGCAACCTTGCCTCGCTGCATGAGTTGTTCAGCGGCATCAACCGCGAGCCTTTGATCGTGCAAAAATATGTGCCTGCGGTCGTCAGGGGTGACAAGCGGATCATTCTGGTTGATGGCACGCCGGTGGGCGCGATCAACCGGGTGCCTGCTGCGGGCGAAACGCGTTCGAACATGCATGTGGGGGGGCGCCCCGAGCCGACCACGCTGACCGCGCGCGAGCAGGAGATTTGCGCCGCCATTGGCCCGTTGCTGCGGGAAAAAGGCCAGATTTTCGTGGGTATCGATGTGATCGGCGACTGGCTGACCGAGATCAACGTCACGTCTCCCACCGGCATTCAGGAGCTTGAGCGCTTCGATGGCACCAATGTTGCCGCGATGATCTGGCAGGTGATCGAGGCGAAACGGGCGGCGCGGTGAGCCTGCGGTTACGGCTGCTGACTCTGGGTCTGCGGTTGAGCGCCCGGCCCTATCTGCGCCGCATCACGGATCCGGTATCATTGCGGGCCGATATGGAGCGGCTGACGGCGCTATTGCTGACCGTGGCGCCCTTTACTCTGGTTCAACCGCTTCACCTGGGTGGGCGTCCGGCGCTTTCGGTTCGCTCGGGGCAACGGTGGCGTGGCGTGCTTTTGGTGCATTTCCACGGCGGCGCGCATGTGGCCGGCAGCCCCCGCACGCACTTGCCGCTGTTGTCCCGTCTGGCGCGGCTTTCCGGGGTCGAAGTGATCGCCCCCGATTTTCGCCTCGCGCCCGAGCATAAGTTTCCGGCCGCTCTGAACGATGTGCAGGCGGTTTGGGATGATCTGCTGTCTCGGGGTTATCTGGCGGAAAACATTGTTCTTTCCGGGGACAGCGCAGGGGGAGGTCTGGCTCTGTCGCTGTTGGCGCGGCTTTGTGCCCGCGGCACGCCCCCGGCGGGGCTGATTGCCTTTTCGCCCTGGGTTGACCTGACCGGCGCGGGTGATTCGCTGCGCGAGAATGCCGACAAGGACCCGTTCCTGACCGCGGCGCGTCTGCCCGAGGTGGCGCAGATCTACCTTGCGGGCCAGCGCGCCGATGACCCGGAGGCCTCGCCGCTTTTTGCGGCCTTTCCCGTTTGCCCTGCGGTGCTGCTGCAGGCATCGGAAACCGAGATCTTGCGCGATGACACCCTGCGGATGGCGGACCGGCTGCGCCAGTTCGGGGCCGGGGTGACGGTGCAGCTCTGGCCCGCGGCGCCGCATGTCTGGCAGATGTTCGACGGCTGGGTTCCCGAGGCGCGGGCGGCGCTGCGCGATGCGGCAAAAGCCGCGCAGGCCATGCTCAGCGTGCCGCCCCGATCGTCAGGCGATAGCTGACCGCCTCGGCCAGATGCGGGGCGCGGACATTCTTGGCGCCTTCGAGGTCGGCAATGGTGCGGGCAGTGCGCAAAACCCGGTGATAGCCCCGCGCCGTCAGCCCGAACCGGGCCGCCACCCGCCCGAGCAGCGCGCGGCCCTCGGCATCGGGGGCGGCAATGGCATCCAGCACCGCGCCTTCGGCATCGGCATTGACGCGGATCTGCGGGTGTTCGGCAAAGCGGCGGGCCTGAATGTCGCGGGCCGCCGCCACGCGCGCGGCGACAACGGCCGAAGTCTCGCCCGCTGCCGGCAGGTCGAGTTCGTGCCAATCCACCGCCGGGACCTCGATGCGCAGATCGAACCGGTCCATCAGCGGCCCCGAGATGCGGCCAAGATAATCCTCGCCACATTGCGGCACCCGCGCACAGGCCCGCGACGGATCGCCCAGATAGCCGCAGCGACAGGGGTTTGCGGCGGCGACCAGCAAGAAACGGCAGGGATAGCGCACATGCGCATTGGCCCTTGCCACCACCACCTCGCCGGTCTCGATGGGTTGGCGCAGGGTTTCCAGCACCGGGCGGGGGAACTCGGGAAACTCGTCCATGAACAGGACGCCGTTATGGGCAAGGCTCACCTCGCCCGGCCGCGCGCCCCGGCCGCCGCCGATCATCGCCGCCATCGAGGCGGTGTGATGCGGTTCGCGAAACGGGCGCAGGCGGGAAATTCCGCCCTCGTTCAGCAGGCCCGAGAGCGAATGCACCATCGAGGTTTCCAGCGCCTCCAGTGCCGACAGCGGTGGCAAGATGCCCGGCAACCGTGCCGCGAGCATCGACTTGCCCGAACCGGGCGGGCCGACCATGAACAGGTGGTGACGCCCGGCAGCGGCAATTTCAAGCGCGCGTTTGGCCCGTTCCTGCCCCTTCACGTCGCGCAGATCACGGGGGTTCGGGTCGGGCGTGACTTCGCCGGGGCGGGCGGGAGCAAGCGGTGCCTGCCCGGTCAGGTGATGCAGCGCTTCGGTCAGCGTGGCGGGGGCAAAGACCTGCGTGGCGCCGACCCAGGCCGCCTCGGCGCCACAGGCGCGGGGGCAGATCAGGGCGCGATCGTCAGCCGCCGCCGCCATGGCGGCGGGCAGCGCCCCCACCACCGGCACGATCCGGCCATCAAGGGCCAGTTCGCCGATCGAAACCAGCCCCTCGACCTCCTCGCGCGGGATCACCTCGATCGCCGCCAGAAGCGCCAGCGCGATGGGCAGGTCGAAATGCGACCCCTCCTTGGGCAGATCGGCGGGCGAGAGGTTGACGGTGATCTTGCGCATCGGCAGTGCAATGGAGAGCGCCGCCAAAGCCGCGCGGACCCTTTCGCGGGCCTCGCTGACCGCCTTGTCGGGCAGCCCGACGATGGCGAAGGCGGGCATTCCGGCGGCCAGCGCGCATTGCACCTCGACGGGCCGCGCCTCGACCCCTTCGAAAGCCACCGTATAGGTTCGTGCCACCATTGCCTGCCGCCCTTCCAATGGTTAACGGCTATCGCAGCAGGGTTGATGAATGGTTAACGCCCGCCGCCGCCCCGCAGCATCGCCATGAACTCGGGCCAGGCTTCGGGGTCGAACAGTGTCTTGTCGCGACAAAACGGGTTGCAAAACCCCCAGACGCGCCCCTCGCATTGCAGAAAATCGGTTACCGGCTTGCCGCTGTAGGGGCAGGCGGCGTTGACCGAGGGCCCGGCGGCGAGGCTGGCGGGCAGCGGTTCGGGGCCGGGCCAGGGCCGCAGCGGCCATTCGCGGCGGTAATAGGGCTGCGCGGCCCCTTCGGCAAAACCCATGGCCCGCCAGCGCCGAAAATCGGGGTCGGCGAGCCAGAGCGCGGTATAGTCCTGCGCCAGCGGACCGACCGGCAGGTTATACCCCGCGATCCGCGCCGCAACCGGGGCGAAAAACGCATCCGCCACGCTCCAGCGCCCGAACAGCCAGGGCCCGCCATCCCCGAAATGCGACCGCGCCATCGCCCAGAGCGTTTCGATCCGCTGCAGATCGATCAGCACATCATCGGGCGGGGCGCAATCTTCATAGCTGACCCGCAGGTTCATCGGGCAATGGTTGCGCAGCGCGGCAAAGCCCGCGTGCATTTCCGCCGCAAGCCAGCGCGCCATGGCACGGGCATCGGCGGCTTCGGGCCAAAGCCCCGCCGCGGGGTGGCGCTCGGCCAGGGTTTCGGCGATGGCCAGGGTCTCGCCGATCACCATGCCGCCCGGAAGCCGCAGCGCCGGCACCAGTTGCGCCGGCGCAAACTCGGCCAGCAGCCGGGTGAAATCGTCAGAGTAAAGCCGCCCCGTCAACACCTTGACCGCAATCCCGGCCTTGGCAAACAGCAGCCAGCCGCGAAGCGACCAGCTTGAATGCGACCGATCCCCGATTGCCAGCGCATAGCCCATCGTGACCTCCCTCATCGTCTGCGCCCTTCCAGCCTTGCAGGGACGGCGGAAGACTTCAATGGTATATCAAGGATTGAACATTTTGTGAGGAGCCCCGCTAGCGCAAGACAATCCTGATTTAATCTGTCAGTGTGATCGGACAGAGCACGCCGACAGCGGGTTGGGAGACCTGGGGAGACTGACATGGCACTCGACGGAATGACCGACGACACGCTTCCGCGTCAGGCGATGCGGGCGGAATATCTCGACGCCGAAACCGAGACCGCGCTGGCCCGTGCCTGGCGCGACCGGCGCGACGAGGCGGCGCTGCACCGGCTGGTCAGCGCCTATATGCGGCTGGCGATTTCAATGGCCTCGAAATTCCGCCGCTACGGGGCGCCGATGAGCGATCTCATTCAGGAGGCGGCGCTGGGGCTGATGAAGGCCGCCGACAAGTTCGACCCCGAGCGCGGCGTGCGGTTTTCCACCTATGCGGTCTGGTGGATCAAGGCCTCGATCCAGGAATTCGTGATGCGCAACTGGTCGATGGTGCGCACCGGTTCGACCTCGTCGCAAAAGGCGTTGTTTTTCAACCTCAAGCGCGTTCAGGCGCAGATCAGCCGCGAAGCCGATGCCGAGGGGGTCTCGCTTGATTCAGCGCAGTTGCGCCAGCGCGTGGCCGCCAGTATCGGCGTGCCGCTGGCCGATGTGGAAATGATGGAGGGGCGGCTTTCGGGCAGTGATTTTTCGCTCAATGCCACGCAATCCTCCGATGACGAGGGCCGCGAATGGGTGGAGTTGCTGGAAGATGACGGCGCCACGCCCGAGGCGGCGGTGGAAGCCGCGCATGATGGCGCGCTGATGCGGGGATGGCTGGGCGAGGCGATGGGCCGGCTGAGCGCGCGGGAGCGGTATATCGTCACACAGCGCCGCCTGATCGAGGCGCCGCGCACCCTTGAAAGCCTGGGCGACGAGTTGGGCCTGTCGAAGGAACGCATCCGTCAGCTCGAGGCGCAGGCTTTCGGCAAGATGCGCAAGAGCCTTGAAAGTCATGGTCAGGACGTAGCAGACTTGCTGGCATGAAACCAAGTTCCAGCCGCGCCGCTACCGCGCCCCGCGCCCGTTTGCACATGTCTCTGCCGGCCTCGGTTCTGGCCCCGGTTCTGGCCCCGGTTCTGGCCCCCGCACTGGTCCTTGCCTTGGGCCTTTGCGCCGGGCCTGTGGCGGCCGAACAGATCAGCGCCGCCGATCTGCCCGGCCTGATCGCCGCCGCCGCCCCCGAGATTCTGCTGCTGGGCGAGGTGCATGACAATGCCGAGC
>CAZPWV010000066.1:0-6016 GCA_964590825.1 uncultured Rhodobacter sp.
TGTTCGGGCGGGCCATGGGGCTGGTGGCGATGGTGCCGTTTCTGTATCTGCTGGCGGCGCTTGGCACGCTGGCGGCGCAGGCCCTGGGCGGGCGGCGGGATTGGTATGGCGGGCGGTTGGCGCTGTTCTGGGCGCTGCTGGCGGTGTCGCCGCTGATGCTGTTGCAGGGGCTGACGGCGGGGTTCATCGGTGCGGGGGCGCAGTTGAACGCGATTTCGGCGGTGGTTTTTGCCGCTTTCGCGGTGATCTGGCTGGCGGGGCTGCGGGTGACGCAATTCGAGGCGCAGAGATGAGCGCAGAGGTGACCGCAGAGATGACCCTTGCGCAGCTTCTGGCGCTGATCGTGCTGAGCCTGCGCCGCCCGGCCGAGGCGGCGATGCGGGTGCAGGGGCTGCTGCGGCGCCCTGAGGCCCGGGGGCTGGCGCTCGCGGCGGTGATGGCGCTGGGGGCGGCGCTTGGGGTGGCGGCGGAGTTGCTGTTTGGCCTGATGACCCGGATCGAGCTGGGGGCCAGCGTCCCGCCGGTGAAAATGGCGCTGATCCAGGGCGGGCTGATGGTCTATGCGGCGGCGGTGATGACGCTTTTCGGGCGGCAGTTCGGGGGCCGGGGCCGGTTTGGCGATGCGCTCTCGCTGGTGATCTGGATCGAGGTGGTGATGATTGCCGGGCAGATCGTGCAATTGGCGCTGATGGTGCTGTTTCCGCTTGCCGCGGTGATGCTGTCGCTGGTGTTGATCGGGCTGATGTTCTGGCTGCTGGTGCAGTTCAGCGCCGCCTTGCACGGGTTCGACAATCTTTTCATGGTGGGGGCTGCGGTGGTGGTGGTCTTCATCGGTTCGGCGTTGGTCTTTGGGGCGCTGCTGCTGAGCCTTGGCATCGTGCCGCCTTTCGTGACCCCGAGCGCATAGGAAAGCCGATGTATGACCTCGACCGCATCCGTGCCGATTTTCCGATCCTGTCGCGGCAGGTGAACGGGCGGGCGCTTGTTTACCTCGACAATGGCGCTTCGGCGCAAAAGCCGGCCTGTGTGATCGATGCGATGACGCAGATGTATCAAAACGAATATGCGAACGTTCACAGAGGTTTGCACTATCTTTCCAATGTGGCGACAGAACAGTATGAAGCGGTTCGGGGGATCGTTGCGCAGTTTTTGAGGGCGCCCTCGGAGGAGGAGATCGTTTTCACCACCGGCTCGACCGAGGCGATCAACCTGGTTTCCTATGCTTGGGCCGCGCCGCGCCTGCAGCCCGGCGACGAGATCGTTCTGAGCGTGATGGAGCATCACGCCAATATCGTGCCCTGGCATTTCCTGCGCGAGCGTCAGGGCGTGGTGCTGAAATGGGTCGAGATCGAGGCCGATGGCAGCCTGGATCCGGGCCGGGTGCTGGCGGCCATCGGGCCACGCACGAAACTGGTGGCGCTCAGCCATATGTCGAATGTTCTGGGCACGCTGGTGGATGTGAAAACCGTCTGTGCCGGCGCGCGGGAGCGGGGTGTCGCGGTGCTGATCGACGGCTCGCAGGCGGCGGTTCACATGCCGGTCGATGTTGCCGATCTGGGCTGCGATTTCTACGCCATCACCGGACATAAGCTTTATGGTCCAAGTGGTTCCGGGGCGATCTTCATACGGCGTGAGCGCCAGGAAGAGATGCGTCCCTTCCTGGGTGGCGGCGATATGATTGCCGAGGTCACGCGGGAGAGCGTGTCTTATGCGGCGGCGCCGATGCGCTTTGAGGCGGGCACGCCGGGGATCGTGCAGCAGGTCGGGCTGGGGGTGGCGCTGCGCTATCTGATGCAGCTTGGCATGGCCAATATCGCCGCGCATGAGGCCGATCTGCGGGCCTATGCCGAAAGCCGCTTTGCCGGGCTAAACTGGCTGCATGTGCAGGGCAATGCGCCGCAAAAGGGGGCGATATTTTCGCTGACCCTCGACGGGCCGGCCCATGCGCATGACATTTCCACGATTCTGGATCAGCGCGGGGTGGCGGTTCGGGCGGGCACGCATTGCGCCATGCCGTTGATGCGCCATCTGGGGGTTACGGCCACGGCGCGGGCCTCGTTCGGGCTATACAACAGCCGCGCCGAGGTCGATGCGCTGGTCTCGGGGCTGGAGCTGTGCCACGAACTGCTGGGCTGAGCCATTGAACGGGTTGCAGGGCGTTCGCCTTTGGGCTATGCACCGCTCACGCGGCACCCGTAGCTCAGCTGGATAGAGTACTGCCCTCCGAAGGCAGGGGTCACAGGTTCGAATCCTGTCGGGTGCGCCATTTTCCACAATCTGCACGCTTCCCCGTTTGCGGCCCGTTTTTGGGCTCATTTACGCATTTTCGCGGTGTTTTCCGTCGTTTGCCCGATTGGCTGCGCAATTTCGTTGCGTTCCAGGCATTGTATGCGACCGTATGCCTCAGCCTGAAAGCCAAGGAGTGACTTGGGAAACAGGCAGGGTTGTTGGTATCGGAATATTCAGGGATGTTGTCTAAGGCTTCTTTCGGAGCTTTTTGGGAGGTTACATGAAACTGTCCGCGTTGCGGACCTCCGCCTTTGTCTCGGCGGTGGTCATCGCAATGGGGCCTGCCTTTGCGCAGGACGCCCCATTGCCGCAGGAGACGCCAGCGATGGGGGCGCAGTCGCGCCCCGATCCAGCCACGCTCGCCGCCAAGGCCGCGCATATGAGCGATCCGGTGAAGGAAATCACCGCCGATCACTCCAAGTTCGACATTCTCAAGGGCCCCTTCGCGTCGGGCCCCGAGGTTACCGCAGCCTGTCTGAGCTGCCATACCGAGGCGTCCAACCAGGTCATGCATTCGGTGCACTGGACCTGGACCTATCAGAACGAGGCCACCGGGCAGACGCTGGGCAAGGCGCATGAGATGAACGCGTTTTGCGGCAACGTCGCCTCGAACGAGACGCGCTGCACCTCGTGCCATGCCGGCTATGGCTGGACCGATGTTCGCCAGCCGATGCCCGACGACCCGACCAAGGTCGATTGCCTGGTGTGCCATGACACATCGGGGCAATATGCCAAGCAAGACAACCTGGCCGGGCATCCGCCGCTCGATCCGGTGAAGGAAGGCTCGAAGACCATCACCGGGGCCAATGCCACGGCGGTCGATCTGGTCAAATCGGCGCTTTCGGTGGGCCAGCCCTCGCGCGAGAATTGCGGCAACTGCCACTTTTACGGCGGTGGCGGCGACAACGTGAAACACGGCGATCTGTCTTCGGCGCTGTTCGATCCGCCGCGCGCGGTGGATGTTCACATGTCGAAAGACGGGGGCAATTTCAGCTGCGAAACCTGCCACGTCTCGGACAAGCATGTTCTGGCGGGTTCGCATTATAATACCGATGTTGTCGATCCCCATGCGAAAGACCGCAAACCGGGCGCAGACCGCGATACCGCCGCCTGCACCTCGTGCCACTCGGATGCGCCGCACAAGGGGCCGAACGCGCTGATGGCGATGAAGATCAACGACCACACCGACCGTGTGGCCTGTCAGACCTGCCACATTCCCGAATTCGCCAAGGGCGGCGTGGCCACCAAGACGGTCTGGGACTGGTCCACCGCGGGCAAGCTCAAGGATGGCAAACCCTATAACGAAGAAGGGTTCACCCAATCCAACGGCAAGCATCTGCACACCTATCTTTCGACCAAGGGCAATTTCGAATGGGGCGAGAATGTCGTGCCCTATTACGCCTGGTCGAATGGCACGGTCAGCTACACGCTTCCCGAGACCGAGATCGATCCGACCAAGGTGGTGGACATCAACACCATCGAGGGCGAGGTCGGTGCGCCCGACAGCCGGATCTTCCCGTTCAAGCGGATGGAGGGCAAGCAGGCCTATGACACCGAGCGCAACGTGCTCTTGTTCAACCATGTCTATGGTCCGGGCGACGGTTCGGCGCTGTGGTCCTATTTCGACTGGGAGAAATCGCTCAAGGCCGGCATGGAATATGCGGGGCTGGAGTATTCGGGCAAGTTCGACTTTGTGAGCACCTATATGTATTGGCCCATCGCCCATATGGTTGCGCCCAAGGAAGATGCGCTGGATTGCGAGTCGTGCCATGCCAAGGATGGCCGTCTGGCCTCGATCGCGGGCATCTATGTGCCGGGGTCGGGCATCGGTATCGGTGGCAAACTGGGCATGATGATCTTGCTGATGGCCGTTCTGGGCGTTGGCGGGCATGGCGTTCTGCGCCTGTTTGGCCGCAAATCCGCGCATCACGGCGCCAAGGATCACGGGGAGGACCATCATGGCTGAGCGTTTCGTCAAGGTTTACAGCCGGTTCAACCGGATATGGCACTGGTCGCAGGTGGTCTCGATCATGCTGCTGTTCTTCACCGGTTTCCGCATCATGGGCCTGCATACGATCGGCCCGTTCGGGCTGGCGGTGCTGGTGCATACGGTGGTGGCGCTGGCGCTGCTGGTGCTTTGGGCCTTTGCCACCTTCTGGCTGTTTACCACGCATGGCTGGAAGCAGTTCATCCCGCGGTTGACCGGGATGGTGACGGTGGCGCGGTTCTATGCCTGGGGCGTGTTCAAGGGCGAAGAGCACCCCTATAGCAAGACCATCGACCGGCGTCACAACCCGTTGCAGGCGGCGGCCTATTTCGCGCTCAAGATGGCGCTGTTCCCGGCGATCTGGATGACCGGAATCGCCTATCTGAGCTATGGGTTCTGGGACAGCGCCGATGGCCAGGGGTTCTGGCTGACGGTGGTGGCCAACTTGCATGTGCTGGCGGCCTTTGCGATTGCCTCTTTCGTGGTGGCGCATATCTACCTGCTCACCATTGGCCACGGCTTCCGCGAGCATGTGCGCCCGATGGTGACCGGCTATGACAAGGTCGATCTGACCCCCGAGGAAGAGGCCTATCTGACGCAAAAGAACCTTATCAAGAACTGATCCGGCTCTTAAGATCGCAGGACAAGCCCCCGGAAACGGGGGCTTTTTCGCATTCTTGCTGGCAGGCTCAGTCGGCCCCGCCGCAAAAGAAAAGCGCCGCAGGGCGCGGCGCTTGTTTGATGGGGCTTGGGGCGCTCTGAGGCGGCGTTCAGCCGTGCCAGGTGCGGATCTGGCCGCAATCCATATGCACGAAATTCGAGCGCGAATATTTGCCGACGCCACCGGCATGACAGGCACAGGCCGCAGCATAGATCTGCGGCACCGAGCGCGACTTCATCCGCAGATCGGCGGCCATGCCCTTCATGTGCAACGAGTTCTTTGCAACCCCGCGCGAGCGCGAGCGCAGCATTGCGTTGGTCGCGGGCGAGCGGTAGCCCGACAGCATCATATAGGGTTCGGAGGTGTCCATCAGCCGATGCGAGGCCGCCGCGATGTCGATGGTGCGCGGGTCGATCCGGGTCACGTCATCGGTGCGCCAGTCGCGCATGAACAGGTTGATTTCCTTGAGCGCCTCGGGAATGTAATCGCCCTCGATCCAATAGACGGTATCGAGGCTTTCACCGGTGCGACCGGAATACATCTTGATGCGCCGAATATCACCCGCGCCGCGCAAGATGCCGAAGGCAGCGCTGGTCGTGGGGGCGGCAACCACAAGGCTTGCGGCAAAGGCCGCCAGAATTCCGCGACGGGAGGGTTTGATCTCGCTCATTTCGGTTCGCCTGTCCTCGGTCTTGCGCCGTCTGATCTGCGGCTTTCAGCAATCATTAACCTGTCACCGTGGCGAAGTTATGGCACGAAGTGATTCTTGTTCCAAGTTTTGATTCGTCCGCAAATCGGAAATTCCAGAGCTGTCGGCGAAATTTTGCTCAGATTTCCCCGCTGTGGCCGCGTTGCATCTGTGGGTGCCGCTGCGGCACCGGAAAAACCCCGCTCGGGCCGGCGGGATGCGTGCAAGTCTGGACAGTTGCAGGATTTTCCCACAGGGTCGGCAAAAGCGTCGGGGAAGGCGCTGACAAAAGCACGGACGAAGCCACTGGGGGATTGGGCCGAATGACTGGGGAAATTGTCCGGCATGGACGTGCCGCCTTGGTGGCGGTGATGGTGGCTGGCGCGGCGTT
>CAZPWV010000066.1:6026-9826 GCA_964590825.1 uncultured Rhodobacter sp.
GTTGCTGTGGGCCCTGCTGGTGGGGCTGTCATTTCCTGCCGTGGGGTTGATGAGTGAGTTGCCGCCGTTCTTGCTTACCGCGTTGCGCTTTGCTATCGCCTGCGCTGGCCTGTGGTGGCTGGCGCGGCGTTGGGGGCGGCGGTTCATCCCGCACCGGCGCAGGCGCAGGCGATTTCGGGCTTTGCCCAGGCGGTGGCCGAGGCCAGTTCGGCCGATCCGGCACTGGCGGGGTTCTATGCGGCGCGGTCCTATGCGCCGATCTGGACCAGCGCCGACGATGCCCGCCGCCGCGCGGCCTTTTTTGCCGCACTCGATGGCGCCGCGGTGCAAGGGCTGCCAGCCGCCGCCTATGGCGCCGAAGATCTGCGCCACCGGTTTGCCACGATCCGCACCGAGCGCGAGCGCGGCCTGCTGGAAGTGGCGGTGTCGCAGGCCTGGCTTGCCTATGCGCAGGATCTGACGAACGGGGTGATCCGCGCGCCGAAAAAGCTTGATGCCGGGCTGGTGCGCGAGGTGCCCCGGCGCGACCCTCTGGCGCTGATCTCGGGTTTTGCTTCGGCTGGAAATCCCGCGCGGTTCCTGCGTGATCTGGCCCCCAGGGCGCCGCAATATGCCGCGCTGCTGCGTGCAAGGCTTGATCTGCAGGCGCAGATCGTTACGGGCGGCTGGGGGGAAAAGGTTCCGGCAAACCGGCTTGGCCCCGGCGACAGCGGCCCGGCGGTGCTGGCGCTGCGCGAGCGGCTGCAACGGATGGGCTATCTGGGCCGCTCGGCCAGTGCCAGCTATGATGGCGCGATGCAAAAGGCGGTGCAGAGCCTGCAGTTCGACCTTGGGCTGAGTGCCGATGGCGTGGCGGGCGAGGGCACGCTGCGCGAGATCAACCGCTCCCCCGAAGAGCGGATGAAATCGATTCTCGTGGCGCTGGAGCGGCTGCGCTGGATGAACGGGGTTGCGCTGGGGCGGCGCCATATCTGGGTGAACATCACCGATTTCACCGCCCGGATCATCGACGACGGCAAGCAGAGCTTTGAAACCGTCACCGTGGTGGGGCAAAACCAGTCCGACCGCCGCACGCCGGAATTTTCCGACGTGATGGAAATGATGGTCATCAACCCAAGCTGGTCGGTGCCGCGTTCGATCACGGTCAAGGAATATCTGCCGATGATGCAGCGCAACCCGAATGCGGCCGGGCATATTCATCTGGTGGACAGCCGGGGCCGCACCGTGCCGCGCGCGGCGGTGAATTTTGCCGCCTATAACGAGCGCAATTTTCCCTTCGCCATGCGCCAGCCGCCTTCGGATGGCAATGCGCTGGGGCTGGTGAAATTCCTGTTCCCCAATCCCTATAACATCTACCTTCACGATACGCCTTCGAAGTCGTTGTTTCAAAAGGAAGTTCGGGCGTTCAGCCATGGCTGTATCCGGGTCGGGCGGCCGTTCGATCTGGCCTATGCGCTGCTGGCGCGGCAAGAAGACGACCCGGAGGCCTATTTCAAATCGGTGCTGAAATCGGGGGCGGAAACCACGGTGCGCCTGGCGGATCCGGTGCCGGTGCATCTGGTGTATTTCACCGCCTGGCCCGATGCGCGCGGGCGGGTGGAATATCGTGCCGATGTCTATGGGCGTGATGCCGTGCTCTTTGGGGCGCTGCAACAGGCAGGGGTGGAATTGGGCAGCGTGACGAATTAGATCGGGGGCGGGGTGCGTGACGCGCCGGTCAACGAAGGATGGGCAGATGGCGCAGACGGTCGAAAGCATTGCGAAGGCGCTGGGGGCGCGGGCCGAGGGCGATCTGAGCCTGCCGATCGAGGGCGCCGCCGAGCCGCAGGCCGCCGGGCCGCGACATCTGGCCTTGGCGATGAGCGACAAATACCTGCCCGGACTGGCGCAGGGGCAGGCGCAGGCGGCGCTTCTGGCCGAGGGCAGCGACTGGCGTGCGCTGGGGTTGCGGGCGGCGATCTTTGTGGCGCGGCCGCGGCTGGCCATGGCGGGGCTGTCGAAGGCCTTTGACCCCGGCCCCGAAATTGCCCCCGGCATTCACCCGACGGCGGTGATCGACCCCTCTGCCCGGATCGGTGCAGGCGCGGCGATCGGGCCGTTCGTGGTGATCGGCCGCGCCGTGCAGATTGGCGAAGGGGCCCGGATCGCGGCCCATGCGGTGCTTGCCGAGGGTGTAAAGATCGGCTCGCAAGCGCTTGTTTTGCAAGGCGTAAAAATTGGCGCACGGGTTGTTGTCGGGGATCGGTTCATTGCCCAGCCGGGGGCGGTGATCGGCGCTGACGGGTTTTCGTTTGTCACGCCGGAAAAAGGCGGTGTCGAGGAAGCGCGTGAGACGCTGGGCAGCCGGGGCGCGATTCGGGATCAAAGCTGGACCCGCATTCACAGCCTGGGCACGGTGGAGATCGGCGATGATGTCGAGATCGGCGCCAATGCCTGCATCGACCGCGGCACGGTGCGCGCCACCACCATCGGCAGCGGCACCAAGCTCGATAATCTGGTGCATATCGGCCATAACGTGCAGGTGGGGCGCGATTGCCTGCTGTGCGGGCAGGTGGGCATTGCCGGCTCCAGCCGGATCGGCGACCGGGTGGTGCTGGCCAATGCGGGGTTTCCGACAATATCTTTGTCGGCGACGATGTGGTGGCCGGGGGCGCCACCAAGATATTCTCCAACGCGCCGGCGGGGCGGGTGATCCTGGGCTCGCCCGCGCTGAAGATGGACACCCATGTCGAGGCCTGGAAAAACATCCGCCGCCTGACAAGATTGTTTGCACAAGTCGCCGAGCTTCGTGAAACTGTTGCAGAACTGACCCAGAAGAGGGGCACGAAGTAACGGCAGATGAGGCCCGACGTGCAAGACCAGATCATCTCCATCATCGCCCGCGAGGCGGTTCTCGAGCCGGCGCAGGTGCGCCCCGACATGACCCTTGACGAGCTCGGGCTGGACAGCCTTGGGCTCGTCGAAATGATTTTCGCCATCGAGGAAACCTTTGGCGTTTCCGTGCCCTTCAACGCCAATGAGCCGAGCCAGTCGGAGTTCGATATTTCCTCGGTGGGGGGGATCGTGCGCGCGGTGGAGCGGCTGATTTCCGGCCCCGCCCCGGCGGCGGCCTGAGCGGTGCGGCGCGTCGTCATCACCGGGGCGGGAACGATCAACGCGCTGGCGGGCGATGTGGCAAGAACCATGGCGGCGATGGCCGAGGGGCGCTCCGGTATCGGGGCGCTTGCCTTCGTCGATGTCGAGCGGCTGAGCATCCGGATCGGCGCGCAGGTGCGCGGGTTTGAGCCCGAGGCGCATTTCGAGCGCGGCAAGCTGACCTTTTACGACCGTTTCACGCAATTCGCGCTGCTGGCCGCCAAGGAGGCCATGGCGCAGGCGGGTCTGGGCGAAAGCCCGGGCGAGCCCACGCGCTGGGGCTGCATCATCGGCACCGCCGGCGGCGGTAATGAGACGGTGAACGAGGCCTTTCGCGCGGTTTTTGCCGAGGGCAAGAACCGGGTTCACCCTTTCACCGTGCCGCGGCTGATGAACAACGCCGCCGCCTCGCATATTTCCATGGAATGGGGGCTGATGGGCCCCACCTTCTCGGTGGCCACGGCCTGCGCCAGTTCAAACCACGCGCTGGGGCTGGCTTTCCAGATGATCCGCCATGGCCTGGCCGATGGCATGTTGGCGGGCGGGGCGGAGTCGATGCTGAATTTTGGCGGACTGAAGGCCTGGGAGGGGCTGCGGGTGATGTCGCCCGACGGTTGCCGCCCCTTTGCCGCCAGCCGCAACGGCATGGTGCAGGGCGAGGGGGC
>CAZPWV010000067.1:0-9755 GCA_964590825.1 uncultured Rhodobacter sp.
ACATCATGCTGATAGGACCAGCCCATGTCGCCCACCGGGCCAACATAGATGAAGCCGACCTTGAGCGGCTCTTGCGCCATGGCAGGCAGGCCAAGACCCGCCAGCGTGGCGGTGGCGGCGGTGGTTTTCAGGAAGGATCTGCGGTTCATGGGAACTCCCGTGGGTTATGGGCAAGGGCCCGGAAAGGTGCCTCTGGCGAGGCGTGACATCTGCCTCAGCTTGAGGCGTGGAACGAACGGCCAAGGGCGGCGGGGGCAGCGGGGGCGCCGTGGCGGTGGGTGGCCGAAAGGATCACCAGCACCAGCACGGTGATGATATAGGGCGCCATCGACAGAAGATGCACCGGAATCGCATAGCCCGCCGCCTGAAGCTGAAGTTGCAGCGCGGTGATGCCGCCAAAAAGGTAAGCGCCGATCAGCACCCGCTCGGGCCTCCACGAGGCGAAAACGACAATCGCCAGCGCGATCCAGCCGGCCCCGGCGGTCATGCCCTCGGTCCATTGCGGCACCCGCACCAGGCTGAGGTAAGCGCCGCCCAGCCCCGCCAGCGCCCCGCCATAGGCCAGCGCGGCAAAGCGCATCGCCACCACCCGGTAACCGAGCGCATGGGCGGCATCGTGGTTTTCGCCCACCGCGCGCAGGATCAGCCCCTGGCGGGCATATTTCAGAAAGGCCCAGGTCGCCGCCACCAGCCCGAGCGACAGATAAACCACCCAGTCATGGCCGAACAGCACCGGCCCCAGGCCCGGAATATCCGAGAGCGGGCCGAAATCGAGCTTGGCGGTGGGCGGCGGGCGGATGCCCTCGAAGCCCTTGCCCGCCAGCGCCGAAAGCCCCAGCCCGAACAGCGTGAGCGCAAGGCCCGTCGCGGTCTGGTTCGACAGGAACACCTGGGTGAGCAGGGCGAAAAGCGCCGCCAGAGCCGCCCCCGCCAGCGCCCCGCCAACAAAGCCCGCCACCGGGCTGCCGGTGGTCACGGCCACGGCAAAGCCCGCCACCGCGCCCACGATCATCATGCCCTCGACACCGAGGTTCAGCACCCCCGCCTTTTCCGCCACCAGCTCGCCCGTGGCCGCCAGCAGAACCGGGGTCGAGGCCACCATCAGCATGGCCACCAGCGCGATGATATCGATGCCCCCAAGCGTCATGCGCGGCCCCCCCCCAGTCGGATACGGTAATGGGTCAGCAGATCAAACCCCAGCAGGAAAAACAGAAGCATCCCCTGAAACACCTGAATCGCCGCCATCGGCAGGCCCAGCATCAGCTGCGCCATGTCGCCACCAATGTAGGTCAGCGCCATCAAAAGCCCCGCCAGCGCAATGCCCAGAGGGTTGAGCCGGCCCAGAAAGGCCACGATGATCGCGGTAAAACCGTAGCCGGCGTTGAAACTGTCGGTGATCTGCCCGTTCGGGCCCGCGACCTCGAACATCCCGGCCAGCCCCGCCAGGGCCCCCGAAAGCCCCAGGCAGAACATCACCAGCCGCGCCGGAACCACGCCGGCAAAGCGGGCCGCACGCGGCGCCTCGCCCGCCACCTTGATGCGGAACCCCGCAATATGGCGGTGCATCAGCACATAGGTGGCAATCACCGCGATCAGCGCCGCCACTACTCCCCAATGCATCCCGGTGCCGGCGATCAGCTCGGGGTTATGGGCGGAGGGGTATTGTTGCAGGTTGCGCGAACCCGGAAAGCCGTAGCCTTCGGGGTTTTTCAGCGGGCCAAAGGCGGCATAGGCGAGAAAATTCTGCGCCACATAGACCAGCATCAGCGAGACCAGGATTTCCGAGGTGCCAAAGGCCACGCGCAGCACCGCCGGGATCATCCCCCAAAGCCAGCCGCCCAGGGCCCCCGCCACCACCATCGCCGGGAACAGCCAGGCACTTTCCGCCGGATAGGCCGCCAGCGCCAGCGCCGCACCGCCCAGCGCCCCCATGATATATTGCCCCTCGGCGCCGATATTCCAGATCCCCGCCCGGAACCCCACCGCAAGCCCCGCCGCAATCAGGATCAGCGGCCCCGCCTTTATCAGCAACTGGCCGCGGAAATAGGCGGCATTGGCGCCGAAAAGCGGATCCCAGAAAATCACCCGGATCGCCTCGGCGGGGTTCTTGCCCAGCACCGCGAACAAGATGCCCCCCGCCAGCATCGTGGCCAGAACCGCCAGAAGCGGCGTCGAAAGCGACCAGAACCGCGACGGCGCGGGACGTTTGACCAACCGGATCATTGCGCCGCGCCCTCCTGCACCGAGGCGGCCGGCCCCGAAGATGTCGGCCCCGAAGCGGCCGGCATCATCGCCGCCTGCATCCCGTGGGCGCCGCCCAGCATCAGCCCGATCTCTTCCATGCTCAGCCCCTCGGTCGGGCGTGGCGCACTCAACCGCCCCTCGTTGAGCGCACAGAAACGGTCGGAAATCTCGATCAGCTCGTCCAGATCCTGCGAGATCACGATCACCGCCGCGCCCTTGGAAGCCAGATCCAGCAGCGCCTGACGGATCGCGGCGGCGGCGGCGGCATCGACCCCCCAGGTGGGCTGGTTCACCACCAGAACCTCGGGCGCCTGCAACACCTCGCGGCCAATCACGAATTTCTGCAGATTGCCGCCCGAAAGTGCACGCGCCGAAACATGCGCACCGGGGGTGCGGACATCGAAACCGGCAATGATCTCTTCGGCAAAACGGCGTGCCGCGCCCATGTTCAAAAACCCGTTGCGGGTCAGCGGGCGGCGCACGGTGCCGGTCAGAATGGCGTTTTCGGTCAGGCTCAGGTTCGGCACCGCGGCATGGCCCAGCCGCTCTTCGGGCGCCGCCAGAAGGCCCAGGCGGCGGCGATCATTGGGGCCAAGGTCGGAAATATCCTGCCCGTGCAGGCGCACCGTGCCGGGCGCCGAAGGGCGCTCGCCCGAGAGCGTGGCCAGCAATTCTTCCTGCCCGTTGCCCGCCACGCCGCCGATGCCCAGCACCTCGCCCGCCGCCAGCGCAAGGCTGACGTCGCGCAGCGCCGGGCCGAATTGCGACATCGGCGCCATGCTCAGCCCCGCCACCTGCAGGATCGTCTTGCCCGGCTGGCGTCCGGCGCGGTCGGTGGCGGCAAATTCGCCCCCCACCATCAGCTCGGCCAGTTCGCGCGCCGATCGTTCGCGCGGGATGCACGAAGCCACCACCCGGCCCCCGCGCAGGATCGTGGCGCGGTCGCACAGGCTGCGGATCTCCTCCAGCTTGTGGCTGATATACAAGATCGCGGTGCCCTCGGCGGCCAGCTTGCGCAGGGTCAGAAACAGGATCTCCACCTCTTGCGGGGTCAGCACCGAGGTCGGCTCGTCCATGATGAGCAGGCGCGGATCCTGCAACAGGCAGCGGATGATTTCCACCCGCTGACGCTCGCCCGCCGACAGATCGCCCACCGTGCGCGCGGGGTCGAGCGGCAGGCCATAGGCGTTGGAAATCGCCCGGATGCGGGCGGCAAGGTCGCGCATCGGCGGCGGGTTTTCCATGCCGAGCGCCACGTTTTCGGCCACGTTCAGCGCCTCGAACAGCGAGAAATGCTGAAACACCATCGCCACGCCGCTGGCACGGGCGGCACGCGGCTCGGGCGGGGCATAGGGGGCGCCGCGAAACTCCATCCGCCCGGCATCGGGTTTGACCAGGCCGTAGATCATCTTGACCAGTGTCGATTTGCCGGCGCCGTTCTCGCCCAGAAGCGCATGAACCTCGCCGGGGGCGATATCAAAGCCCACGGCATTGTTGGCCACCACCCCCGGATAGGCCTTGGTCAGGCCCTCGATCTTCAACAGCAACCCCGTCACCCGGCGCGTCCCTCTTGTTTGTCGGCCGTTGCGGCTCTTGTGGCGCTTTTCTCTTTCAGTAGCGCGGCTGCCACCGAAATCGCAATGGCTTGTGGTGCCTTTCCCAGCGATGGGTCGCCTATCGGGCAGGCAATGCGTGAAATTTGGGCACCATCATGCCCCAGATCGCGCAGCCGATGGCGAAAGCGGGCCCATTTGCTGGCCGAACCGATCAGCCCGAGCCCGCCAAAGCCATGGCGCAGAATCTGGTGGCACAACTCAAGATCGAGCGCGTGGGAAAAGGTCGCCACCAGATGCTGCGCCTGGCTCTCGGCCTGCGCCACCAGGCTGGCGGGATGCGGGGCGATGTGGCGGGTGACGCCCTCGGCGATCGGCTCGGGAAAGCGCGCGGCGGCGGTATCGACCCAGACCAGCCGCCAATCGGCCAGCGGCGCCAGGACCCCCACCAGCGCCCGACCGACATGGCCGGCGCCCCAGATCCACAATTCCGGCGCGGGTGGCGTGATCGGCTCGACCAGCCATTGCCCGATCAGCAGCGGCGGCCGGTGGCCCTGGGAACGGGCCATGGCCAGGGCGCGGCGCAGCGCCAGCGGCGGGGTCTCTGCCGCCGCCGCATCGCCCAGACAGCGCAGATGCAGCGCGGCCCCGCCCGCGGATACCTGCATCTTTTCAATAGCTTGCACATCAAGCGGCTCATAGGCCAGCACCACCGCCCCGCCACAGCACTGGCCAAGCGCAGGGCCAAGCGCGATGCGTTCCAGCTTTGGTGTGCGCAGGCGGCGGGCGGTGGCGATGGCCTCGAACTCCAGCTGTCCGCCGCCAATCGTGCCCAGGCAGGCATCGGGCCAGACCAGCATTTCCGCCCCGGTCTCGCGCGGGGCCGACCCCGAGACCGCCGCCACGATCACCCGCACGAAGGGGCCACGGCCACGGGCCGCCTGCAACAGTCTTGCGGGATCGAGGCTCATTGCCCGCCTCCGGCGCGCCGGCAGGCGGCCAGCACCGCCTCGGCGGTGGCGGGGGCGTTCAGCGCGGGCCAATGCGGGCCGCAGGCGGCACAGGCATCGGCCAGCGCCAGAAAAGCCGAAATCCCCAGGTTGAAGGGCGGCTCGCCCACCGCCTTCGAGCGGAAGATCGTCTCTTCGCGGTTGGGGGCATCCCAAAGCGCCACGTTGAACACCGCCGGCAGACCAGTTCCTCGGTGGTCAGCCAGCCCGCCGCCTGCACATAGGCCCCCTCGATCTGGCCAATATCCAGAGCGGGGTTCAGCGAGGCCCCGGCATCATGCACGATATCGGCGCGCAGAATCCGGTTTTCGCCGGTGAGCGTGTCGATCACCACCTCGGTGATCGCGGCGCCATAGGCAAAGTAGAGAAACGGCCGCCCGCGCCCGGCCAGCCGGTCCCAGGACAGGTTCGGCGTGGCATAAAACCCGGTGGCCGAGAGCGGGATCCGCGCCAGATAGGCCGCCTCGACGATTTCGGCAAAGCTCCAGTCGCGTCCCGGCGCCCAGAGCCGGCCGGCCTCGAACCGCAGGTCTTCAGGCGCACAGCCCTCGCGGGTGGCGATGAAACCGGCCAGCCTCTCGCGCAGCGTCTGGCAGGCGGCCTGCACCGCCATGCCATTGAGATCGGCCCCCGACGAGGCCGCCGTGGCCGAGGTGTTGGGCACTTTCGAGGTGTCGGTGGCGGTGATCTGCACCGCCTCGGGCGGCAGGCCCAGAACGCTTGCCGCCACCTGCGCCATCTTGCGGTGCAGGCCCTGACCCATTTCCGTGCCGCCATGGTTGAGCGCCACCGATCCGTCGGTATAGATCTGCACCAGCGCCCCGGCCTGGTTGAGATGGGTCAGCGTGAACGAGATGCCGAATTTCACCGGGCTCAGGGCGATGCCCCGCTTTAAGGTTCGATTTCTGCCATTCCAATCGGCAATTTCGGCCTTGCGGGCCGCGTATCGGGCAGATTTCTGCAAGCTCGCCACCAGATCGGGCAGGATGCAATCTTCCACCTCCTGCCCGTAATGGGTGGTTTGTTTGCTCTTGCCGGCAATCGCTTCGGGAAGGCTCGGGGGGGCGGCAAGGATCGGGGGGTCAGACGGACCCCCCGCCGCGGCCTGGGCGTAGAAATTGCGCCGCCGCAGTTCGGCGGGGTCCAGCCCCATGGCATGGGCCAGATGCGTCATCGCCTGTTCCATGCCCAAAATACCCTGCGGACCGCCAAAGCCGCGATAGGCGGTGTTGCTTTGGGTATTGGTGCGCAGCCGGTGGCTTTCAACGCGCAGCGCGGGCACGAAATAGGCCCCGTCGGCATGAAGCATGGCGCGGTCGCAGACCGGCAGCGACAGATCGGGCGACCAGCCACAGCGGACATGATGCACGAAATCGGCCGCCACCAGCCGCCCCCCGGCATCGGCGCCGATCTGGTAGGCAATGCGGAAATCATGCCGTTTGCCGGTAATGGTCATGTCGTCGTCGCGGTCGTAGCGCATCTTGCAGGGCCTGGCGGTGGCCTGCGCCATCACCGCACAGGCGATGGCCAGCGGGTTTCCCTGGCTTTCCTTGCCGCCAAACCCCCCGCCCATGCGCCGCATTTCCACCCGCACGTCATGCAGCGCCAGCCCCAGCGCATGGGCCACCTTGTGCTGGATCTCGCTGGGGTGCTGGGTCGAGCAATGCACCACCATCCCGCCCTCGGCGGGCAGCGCCAGCGCCGCCTGACCCTCCAGATAGAAATGCTCCTGGCCACCAATCTCGACCGTGCCCTGCACCCGGTGCATCGCCCCCGCCAGCGCCGCCGCCACATCGCCCTGTGCCCAGGTCACGGCCCCGCCCTCGAACCGGCTGTTGGCCGCAAGCGCCTGATCCAGCGTCAGAATCGGCGTTTGCGGGGCATAGGTGATCTGCGCCTTGCGGGCTGCCACACGGGCCGCGCGGTGGCTTGTCGCGGCCACCAGAAAGATCGGCTGGCCGATGTAATGCACCGCCCCCTCGGCCAGCACCGGCTCGGGCAGGGGTGCGGGCGAGGCATCATTGGCATGGGGCAGATCGGCGGCGGTGACCACCGCCACCACGCCGGGGCTGGCCCGCACCGGACCCAGATCGAGCGCGGTGATCCGGGCCGCCGCCTCGGTGGACAGGCCAAAGGCCAGATGCAGGGTATTGGCGGGGCAGGGCAGGTCATCCAGATAGCGTGCCTGCCCGGTGACATGCAGCCGGGCCGAGTCATGCGGCAGCGATTGTCCCACGCTCATGGTTGCACCTCCAGCACCGAAACCGTCTCGCCGTTGCTTTCGCGCAGATAGCGCAGCGCCATCGCCTGCGCGGCATTCAGCCGATAGGCGGCAGAGGCGCGCATGTCGCTGAGCGGGGTGAAATCGCGCTCCAGCGCGGGCAGGGCGGCGACGATGGCGGTTTCGGTGAAGGGCTGGCCCAGGATCGCGGCCTCGAAATGCCGGGCGCGCTTGGGCGTGCCGGCCATGCCGCCAAAGGCCACGCGCGCCTGCACGATCTCGGCACTTGCAGTTTTCGAACCTGAAACGGCGATATTGAAGCAGCCAAGCACCGAAGAAATGTCCTGATCGAACCTTTTGGAGAGTTTGTAACAGCGCAGACCGGGGGCCGATTTTGGCGCCGGTCCGGGCAGGGTGACGCTTTCGACGAATTCGCCCGGCTGCCGGTCCTGCTTGCGGTAGTCGAGAAAGAAATCCTCCAGCGGCAGGGTTCGGCGCTGGGCGCCACGCCGCAGGGTGAGCAGGGCGCCCAGCGCGATCAGCGCCGGGGGGCCATCGCCGATCGGCGAGCCATTGGCGATATTGCCGCCGATGGTGGCCACCGCGCGCACCTGTTCAGAGGCAAAGCGGCGCAACAGCTCCGCCAGGGCGGGGTGCGGGCCACTGGCCCAGTCACGCAGCGCCGCAATGGTGACGCCCGCGCCGATCACCACGCCGCCGGGGGTTTCAGTGATTTCGGCCAGATCCTTGCAATGGCTCAAAAATGCCACCTGCGGCAGATCGCGGAGCTGTTTTGTGACCCAAAGCGCCACATCGGTGCCGCCGGCAATCAGCGTCGCCTCGGGGTTGGCCTCATACCACTGCGCCAGTTCGTCGGCGTTTTGCGGCACGAAGGCGGGGGCCGTCTGCCCCCGCGCCCCGGCCCGCAACTGCGAAGATATTTTTGGCACGGTGAAAGCGGAGGGATCATTCATCCACGCTGGCACCGGCTCGGCGCTGGCGGCTTCGGCGGCACGGATGATCGGCGCATAGCCGGTGCAACGGCACAGATTGCCCGCCAGCAGGTCATCGTAATCGGTGCGGCGGTTTTTCTGCGCGGTGGCCAGCGAGACGATGAAGCCCGGCGTGCAGAAGCCGCATTGGCTGGCGTGGTGGTCGATCATCGCCTGTTGCACCGGGTGCAATTGCCCCCCCGGCCCGGCGATGCCCTCGACCGTGCGCAGGGCCTTGCCGGCAATTTGCGGCAGCATCATCAGGCAGGCATTGACGGCGCGTGTGCCGGTGTCATCCGAGATCATCACCGTGCAGGCACCGCAATCGCCCTCGTTGCAGCCCTCTTTGGTGCCCGTATGCCCGGCCGCGCGCAGCCAGTCGAGCAGGCTGAGGGTCGGGGTGTCCAGGCCCACGACCTGGGTTTCTCCGTTGAGAAGAAACGAGATTTCCATGCTGTCGTCCGCCGCGATACGGTTTTTCAGCCCCCTGCGCCCGATGCGGCGTAGAGCGGGGGGCGTTCCCATCCGTCCAGCAAAACCGATGGGGCGGATTCGGGCAAGGCTTTCGGCGAGGGTGCGCATGAAAATGCACCAAAGGGTCAGAAAATGGGCGCGGCGCAGGGGCGGATGCCCCTTTCCCCCGCGCATCGGCCCCCGTAATCTGGCGCCATGACCCAGCCCCGATTCATCCACCTGCGTGTGCATACCGAATATTCGCTGCTCGAGGGCGCGGTGCCGGTGAAAAAGCTCCTCAAGCTTTGCGAGAGCATGAAGATGCCCGCGGTGGCGGTGACCGACACCAATGCGATGTTTGCCGCGCTGGAGTTTTCGGTGCTGGCGCAGGGCGCGGGGGTGCAGCCGATCGTCGGCTGTCAGGTTTCGCTGCGCCAAGACACCGCCGGCGCCAATGACAAGCCGCGCCTGCCCGCGCCCCTTGTGCTGCTGGCGCAAAATGAGGCCGGCTACAGGAACCTGATGAAGCTCTCGTCCTGTCTCTATGTGGACAAGGGCACAGAGGTGCCGCAGGTGGGGGTTGAGGATCTGGCCGCCCATTCCGAGGGGCTGATTTGCCTTTCGGGCGGCGCCGAGGGGCCGGTGGGACAGTTGCTGCTGACCGGGCAGCCGGGCAAGGCGCGGCTTTTGCTGGAACGGCTGGCCGAGATTTACCCGAACCGGCTTTATGTCGAGTTGCAGCGCCATCCCGGCGAGGGGGCGCAACTGCCCGAGGCCGAGCGGCGCAGCGAGCGGCCGTTTCTGGAATGGGCCTATGAAATGGGCCTGCCGATCGTGGCCACCAATGACGTCTATTTTCCCAGGCCCGAGATGTTCGAGGCCCATGACGCGATGCTGTGCATTGCCGAGGGCGCCTATGTCGATCAGGCCGAGCCGCGCCGCCGGCTGAGCCCGCAGCATTACTTCAAGAGCGAGGCCGAGATGGCCGCGCTGTTTGCCGACTTACCCGAGGCGCTTGAAAACACGGTCGAAATTGCCCGCCGCTGCGCCTTTGCCGCGTTCAAGCGCAAGCCCATCCTGCCGCGGTTTGCCGATGACGAGGTGGAGGAATTGCGCCGGCAGGCCCGGGCCGGGCTGAAGGCGCGGCTTGCGGTCATTGCCCATGCCGTGCCGGTGGGCGATTACGAAGCACGGCTTGAATTCGAGCTGGGCATCATCGAGCAGATGGGCTTTCCGGGCTACTTACTGAGCGTGGCCGATTTCATCAAATGGGCGAAAGATC
>CAZPWV010000068.1:0-9663 GCA_964590825.1 uncultured Rhodobacter sp.
ATCCGTGCGCCGCCGGCGGCAGAAAACAGCACCATGGGGCGTTTGAGCTTTACCGCGCGTTCGGCCGCAGCAACGATGGCATTGCCCACATACATGCCCATCGAGCCGCCCATGAAGGAAAAATCCTGTCCCACGGCAATGATCGGCGTGCGGCCGATCTCGCCTTCGGCCACCAGCATGGCATCTTTTTCGCCGCTGGCCTTTTGCGCCGCCTTCATCCGCTCGGGGTATTTCTTCTGATCCTTGAAATGCAGCGGATCGGCGATGGGCTCGGGCACTTTCACCTCGGTGAAGATGCCGCCATCGAACAGCGCCGCAAACCGCGCCCGCGGGGTGATCGCCATGTGGTGATCGCAACTGGTGCAGACGTTCAGATTATCGGCCAGCTCGCGGTGAAACAGCATGGTTCCGCATTCGGGGCATTTCGTCCACAGGTTCTCGGGCATCTCGCGGCGCGAGAACAGCGAGTTGATTTTCGGCCGGACGTAGTTCGAGATCCAGTTCATCGGTTGCCCCTTGGTTTCCGTGACGTCTGCCGAGATACGCCCTGAGGGGCGGAAATGCAATCAGCGCCGCAGCATCAGTCGCGCCGCGAGCCAGAACACCAGCATCGAGAGGCTGTCGAGGGCGAGGTAGGGCGCAAGGGCCTTGGGGTTGGAGGTGTCGATGACGAGGGTAAAAAGGGCAAGCCCGTCAAGCTGGCCATAAAGCCCAACCAGAAACATGGCGGCGATATTGTTGGCGAAGTGAAAGGCCAGCGCGGGGCCAAGGTTGCCGGCCCGCGCCGTGAGATCGGCCGCCAGACAGCCGAAACCCGTGGCCCAGAGCGCCAGCCAGAGTGCGGCACTGCCATTGGCCTCGGGGGCGTAATGCAATGCGCCGAACAGCGCCGAGGGCAGCACCATCCAGACCAGCCGAAACCGGCTGCGGGCCGCCATCTGTTGCAACAGGTAGCCGCGAAAGATCAGCTCTTCTGCGCCGATCTGCACCGCCAGAAGGGGCAGTGCGAGCGGAAGCCAGGCCAGAACCGTGGCAAGGGGGGTAGAGCGGGCCAAGTTATCATCGAGAAAGGCGAGCGGGAACAGCGCCAGGTTCAGCGCCATCAGCGGCAGGAAAATGCGGCGAAAATCGCCCCAGGCGGCGGCTCCGAAAAGCGTGGCGGCCGAGCGCCCGTGCCAGGCACGGGTGACCACGATCACCGCAAGCGCCATTGGCGCGAAGGTGGCCAGCACCATGAGCAGAGCCTCGGGGCTGCCCGCGCGCAGCATTGTTGTGACCAGCATGGCAAAGCGCAGCTTGCCGACGGCAAGGCCGATCAGGCCCAGAATGCCGAACACCGCCGCCCAGGACAAAAGTGCAATCGCCATCAGGCCCAGCCCGCTTTGCCACCATTCAGAGCGGGGCCGGGCGGGCGCGGCAAAACGGGCAAGGCGCGGATAGGGCATCGGGGTCTCCATTGGGGCGACCCTAGACGGGGGGCAGGGCCCCGACAAGCCGCTTTACTTTGGCAGGGTGGCGGCGGAAGAAGGGGGGCTTTGCACCGGAGGGATCATGTTCGAAGTGTCGCTCGAGATGGCGCTGATGCTGATCGGCGCCGCCTTTGCGGCGGGTTTTGTCGATTCGATTGCCGGCGGCGGCGGGCTGATTACCCTGCCGGTGCTGCTGCTGTCGGGGGCGACACCCTTGCAGGCGCTGGCCACCAACAAGGTGCAGGGCGTCTTTGGGGCGGCCACGGCGGCGATTACCTATGCCACATCGGGCCATGTGAAGCTGCGCAGCCAGATTGGCGCGGCGGTGCTGGCCTTTGTGGCCGGGCTGAGCGGCGCCTTGCTGGTATCGGTCCTGCCCACCGCGGCGCTGCGGATGGCCCTGCCTGCGGTGCTGATCGGCATCGCAGGTTTCTTTGCGCTGAAAAAGGGGCTTGACGATACCGACCGCCACCAGCGCATTTCCCCCGCCGCCTTCACCGCGTTCGTCGTGCCGTTGATCGGCTTTTATGACGGGCTGATCGGGCCGGGGGCTGGGGCTTTCTACATGGTCGGCTTTGTCACGCTGGCAGGTTATGGCGTGCTGCGGGCAACGGCGCATACGAAACTTCTCAACTTCGCCTCGAACCTGGGCGGTCTGGTGGCTTTTGCCGCCACCGGGGCGCCGTGGTGGGCGATGGGGCTGGCCATGGGGCTGGCGCAGGTGGCCGGGGCGCGGCTGGGTGCGCGCTTGGCGATGCGGGTCGGGGCACGGGTCATCAAGCCGCTGCTCGTGGTGACCTCGGGGGCGCTGGCGCTGCGGCTGATCTGGCAGATGCTTTAGGGAAACCCGGCCGCCAGACGCATGGCCCCCGTGGTCAGGCCGCGCCAGTTCGTCTGCCGGGGGGGGATCAGGCTCTGCACCACCGGATGCCCTGCCTCCAGTGCGCCAAGATGCACCAATAGCGCGGTGATTGCCGCCTCCGAAGCGCGGGTCGCCCCATCGACAATCTTGAGCGCGATGCCACGTTTCTGCTCCGGCAGGATCGCGACAAATACCGCCTCCGCCCCGGTTTTTACCGCCACCTTGCCGCCCATCGCCCGCATCAGCGCGGTGCAGGCGCGGCCCTCGCCGGCCACCATCTCGGGATAGGCCATCATCGCCCGTGCCAGCCGCGCCGCCGCCATCTCGCGCCGGGGGCCTTCGGGGTTGGCGGTGGCGAAAAACTGCATGGCACGGGCCAGACCGGCCAGCGAACAGGCAAAATTCGGCGCCGAACAGCCGTCGATGCCCCAGCCCGCCACCGTTTCTCCGGTCACCTCCTCAAAGGCCGCCCGTACCGCAAGCTGCACCGGGTGATCGATTTCGACATAGTCCGCCCCGGTGCGAAGATGCCGGTTCAGCGTCAGGAAACCGGCATGTTTGCCCGAACAGTTGTTGTGCAACTGGCATGGCGGTGTGTGGCTGCAGGTGAGGTGCTCGAAGGCGGCGGTATCGCGCGGCATATGTGCCCCACAGCGCAGATCGGCCTCGCCCAGGCCAAGCCCGGCCAGCCAATCGGCCACCGCTTCGGTGTGCATCTGCCCGCCGGAATGGCTGGCGCAGGCCAGTGCCAGATTCCGCGCGCCGAGCCCCGCAGCATCGGCGGCCCCGCTTTCCAAAAGCGGCAGCGCCTGGATCATCTTGCACGACGAGCGCGGGAAAATCACCGTCGCGGCCTCGCCCCAGACCATTTCCGGCCCCCCCGGCCCCCAGACAACGGCATGGCCCGCATGAACGGATTCACACAATCCGCCACGCCAAAGTTCGATCATCGGTGCTGCGGTCATGGTTTTGGCCCTTTCTTGCGCGAAATCCCGCCGGAAGGGCTTTCCCCGACCGGCACTTTTGCGTTATCTGTCGCGTATCGAGTTGAATTCCAAACCGCCATTCCACACAAGGGCTGAAAGCCCACGGAAGCGGGCAGAGGCATCAGGCAGCTGGAGGCTGTAAACATGAAAAACACCGTTTTGCGCAGCGCCGCAATTCTGGCCACAGCCGTTGCGTTTTCCGGCGCGGCGCAGGCGCAGGAAACCACCAACCGCGTGGCCGCGAAAACCGACTGGTCGGTCTTCGTGGAGGACAGCCCCAAGGAGTGCTGGGGTGTGGTGGCGCCGAAAAAGACGGTGAACACCAAGGACGGCAAAGAGGTGCAGGTGCGCCGCTCGGACATCTTGCTGTTCGTCACCTTCCGTCCCGGCCAGCCGGGTGAGGTGATGTTCATGGGCGGCTATCCCTTCGCCGAGGGTTCGACCGTCGAACTGGCGGTCAGCACCGGCGGCAAGTTCAACCTGTTCACCACCGGCGAGGGTGCCTGGGCGGCCTCGCCCGAGGAAGACGCCAAACTCATTGCCGCGATGAAATCGGGGGCGGATGTCACGCTGACGGGCCGTTCGGGCAAGGGCACGAAAACCCAGGACACGTTTTCGCTGATGGGCTTTACCGCCGCGATGGACGAAGCCGCCAAGCGCTGCAAGTGACGCCTGACCAACCGCCAAAGGCCCCGGCCCGGCCGGGGTCTTTGCATTTCTCTACCGTTTTCGCCGCGAATCCCCTATATGCACGGCTTCGCAACCTTTGAGCCTGTCATGACCGAACCCACCGCACCCATCACGCAAGACGTGATGACCCTTCCGCGCAAGCTGCCCGAGGGCGGCAAGGTGAACCTTGTGGGCCTGACCCGCGAGCAGTTGCGTGAGGCGCTGATTGCCGCCGGCACGCCCGAGCGGCAGGCGAAAATGCGGGTGGGGCAGGTCTGGCAGTGGATTTACCACTGGGGTGTGCGCGACTTTGGCGCGATGACCAACCTGGCCAAGGATTACCGTGCCCTTCTGGATGCGCATTTCGAGATTTCCCTGCCCGAGGTGGTCACCTGTCAGGTCTCGCTTGACGGCACGCGGAAATATCTGCTGCGCATCGCCGGCGGGCATGAGGTGGAGGCGGTCTATATTCCCGAAGAAAACCGGGGAACGCTGTGCATTTCAAGCCAGGTCGGCTGCACGCTGACCTGTTCGTTCTGCCACACCGGCACGCAAAGGCTGGTCCGCAACCTGACGGCGGGGGAGATCGTCGGTCAGGTGATGGTGGCGCGCGATGATCTGGGCGAATGGCCCGTGCCCGGTGAACCGAAAGACGAAACCCGGCTGATTTCCAACGTCGTGCTGATGGGAATGGGCGAGCCGCTTTACAATTTCGAAAATGTCCGTGACGCGATGAAAGTGGTGATGGACAACGAGGGTCTTACCCTGAGCCGCCGCCGGATTACCCTTTCGACCAGTGGCATCGTGCCCGAGATTGCCCGCACCGCCGAAGAAATCGGCTGCCTGCTGGCGGTGTCCTTTCACGCCACCACCGATGCCGTGCGCGACGGCCTTGTTCCGGTGAACCGGAAATGGAACATCGCCACGCTGCTTGAGGCCCTGCGCGACTATCCGCGGCTGTCGAACAGCGAGCGGATCACCTTTGAATATGTCATGCTGAAAGGCATCAATGACAGCGACGAAGATGCCCGCCGTCTGGTGCGGCTGATTTCCGGCATTCCGGCGAAAATCAACCTCATTCCCTTCAATGAATGGCCCGGAGCGCCCTATCAGCGCAGCGATTGGGAACGGATCGAGGCCTTTGCCGATATCATCTACAAGGCCGGCTACGCCTCGCCCATTCGCACGCCGCGCGGCGAAGATATCATGGCCGCCTGTGGGCAGCTCAAATCCGCCACCGAACGGGCGCGCAAGTCGAAAGCCGAAATCGCCGGCGACGCGGGGCTTTGACCGCTCAGCCTTCGGCGTGCCACAGGCACCAGTCGTCGCCGTTGAAGTAGATGCGCTGGGACGGCACCAGCTTTAGCGGGGCTTCGGTGCAGATCGCCGCCAGAATGCCGCTGGGATGCGCCCTCAGCCAGGCCTCGGCTTCGGGGGCGTCGCGCGGGGTGTCGATGCGGCGCAGCAACTGCCCGGTGAAATCGAATTCCTCGTTGTAGCGGCTGGTCAGCACCGCAATGCCATCGGCCTCATGCGGGGCCAGTTCGATTGCAATCGTCCGGCTGTCGATGGCTTTGGCAAGACCGGTCGCCGCAATCAGCCCATTCAGCCCGAAAACAAGGCCAAGCCCCGCCATGGCCAGCCCGGACAACCGGGGCATTGCCACCACGATGGCCGCCAGCAGGGCGCAGAATATGGCAAAGCCCAGGGTTGCCGCAAGGGGCTGCATCAGCGCCTGCATCGGTTCGTCGCCCCACCAGCCCAGGCCAGCCCCCAGTGGGAGCAGGCCGAACAGCCCCAGCAGCCCCGCTAGGGGAAGCCGTGACAGCCTGCCAGCCAGCCCAACCCGGCCCGATGCCTGCCCCGAAGCCAGAAAGGCCCGCGCAAAAATCAGCGCGGTGGCAGGCATTTCGGGAACAAGGTAATGCACCTGTTTGCCCGAGATCAGCGAAAACAGCAAAAGCCCCGAACCGGCCTGCACCGCCAGCAGCCGCAGGCCACGATCGGCCAGCGATATCCGGCGCAGCCCCGACCAGAGACCGGGCGTGAACACCCAGGGAAACAGGATCAGCGGCAACAGCGCCATCAGCCACCAGAGCGGCCGGGCATGGGCAAAGCTCTTCACGGTGCGCCCCGCCGTCTGCTCCCACAAGATCATGCGGCGATAATCCTCGCCTCCCATGATCGCGGCGGGCACGACCCACAGCGCCACGATGGCCAGTGCAACCCCAATGGAAAGCGCAAGGCCCTGCGCAAAGGCCCGCCCCGAGGGGCGATGCAGCGGATCGCTCCACCAAAAGGCGGCGGCAACCGCCGGCGCAAGATGAAACAGGATCACCGGCCCCTTGGCCAGCACGCCAAAGGCAAGCGCCAGGCCAAAGCCTGCCCAGGCCCGGCGGTTGACCCCCGGCGCCGCCATGGCCGCAACCAGTGCCAGCAGCCCCGCCAGCGTGGCCGCCGACAGCAGCGTGTCAAACATCGTCGCGCCACCGTAAATGGCAAAGACCGACATCCCCGCCAGCACCACCGCCGCCACCGCGCCGGTGGTATCGTCCCACAGCCTGCGGCCAAGCAGCCAGCTTCCCCAAAGCGTCGCCACCGCAAAGGCCGGGCCGACCAGCCGGGCGGCAAATTCGGTCACGCCGCCGGTCATCGTCCAGACAAGGTTGATGAGCCAAAACAGCATCGGCGGCTTGTCGGTATAAAGGTCGTAATTCTTCAGCGGCAGAAACCAGCTGCCCATCAGCCGCATTTCCCAGGCCACATCGACATAGCGCGTCTCGTCGATGGGCACGAGCGGACGCGCCAGGACCCCGGCCACAGCCACGGCGGCAAAGGCGAGGATCATCGCAAACCCGAGCCTGCGCCAGCGGCGATCAGGCGCAACCATTCTTCCACCCCGCGATAATCGCCACCGCTTCCTCGGCGGTTTCAACGAAACTGACAAGATCCAGATCTTCGGGCGCAATCGTCCCGGCCTCGGCCAATGCCTGCCAGTCGATCACCTTGCGCCAGAAATCGACCCCGAACAGAATGAGCGGAATGCGTTTCATCCGATGCGTCTGGATCAGCGTCAGCGCCTCGAACATTTCGTCCAGCGTGCCAAAACCCCCCGGAAACACGCAAACCGCCTTGGCGCGCATCAGGAAATGCATCTTGCGGATGGCGAAATAGTGAAAGTTGAACGAAAGGTCCGGCGTGACATAGGCATTGGGCGCCTGTTCATGCGGCAGCACGATATTGAGCCCGATCGACTGCCCCCCCGCCTCGTGTGCGCCGCGGTTGCCGGCCTCCATCACCCCCGGCCCGCCGCCGGTGCAGATCACATATTCGCGGCCATAGGCAGCCATGGACTTCTCGGTCATGATGCGGGCAAATTGCCGCGCCACATCATAGTAACGGCTCAGTTCCGCAAGCGCCGGGGTCTTGGCGCTGTCCTTCCTTGCGGGTTCGGGAATGCGGGCACCGCCGAACATCACCACCGTGCTTTCGATCCCGCGCTCGTCCAAAATCAGCTGTGGTTTCAACAGTTCGAGTTGCAACCGCACCGGGCGCAGTTCCTCGCGCATGAGAAAATCGGCATCGGTGAAGGCCAGCCGATAGGCCGGGGCGCGGGTTTGCGGCGTATCGGGAATGCTTTCGGCGGTGCGGGCATCCTGAATGCTGTCGCGGAACGGGTGGCTGCGGCTGTCGTCTTTCATGGTCCTGCTCATTGCGCGGTGCGTCATCCCCAACTATAGGGGGAATTTCGTGAAAGCCATCTGAAAGAGGAGCCGCCCGATGTCGAATGCCATGCTCGAAACCGCCATTGAAGCCGCATGGGAGGCTCGGGACAGCATTTCCCCGCAGAGCAAGGGCGAGACCCGGGATGCGATCGAAGCCACGCTTGACGCGCTGGACAGGGGCGTTCTTCGGGTTGCCGAGCGGCAGGCCGATGGCCGCTGGCATGTGAATCAATGGGCGAAAAAGGCGGTTCTGCTCGGGTTTCGCATCAAGGACATGGAAATTCACAGCGGCGGCCCGCAGGGCGGCACCTGGTGGGACAAGGTTGACAGCAAATTTGCCCATTGGGGTGCGGCTCAGTGGAAAGAGGCCGGTTTCCGTGCCGTGCCCAACTGTGTGGTGCGCCGTTCGGCCTATATTGCCAAAGGCGCGGTGCTGATGCCCAGCTTTGTCAATCTGGGCGCCTATGTCGATGAAGGCACGATGGTCGATACCTGGGTAACGGTGGGGTCTTGTGCGCAGATCGGCAAGAATGTGCATCTGTCGGGGGGCGTCGGCATTGGCGGCGTGCTGGAGCCGATGCAGGCCGGCCCCACCATCATCGAGGACAATTGCTTTATCGGGGCACGCTCGGAAGTGGTCGAGGGCTGCATCGTGCGGGAAGGCTCGGTGCTGGGGATGGGGGTCTTCATCGGCAAATCGACGAAAATCGTCGATCGCGAAACCGGTGAGGTGTTCTATGGCGAGGTGCCGCCCTATTCGGTGGTGGTGGCCGGCTCGATGCCGACAAAGGGCGGGGTCAACCTTTACTGCGCCGTCATCGTCAAGCGGGTCGATGCGCAGACGCGTTCGAAAACCGGTATCAACGAACTTCTGCGCGACTGACCCCGATTGCGGGCTTGCGCCTTGCCCCAAGAGGCGTAGAAATTTCTTAGGCACCTGCTGAGGGGAGGCCCCCTGCCTCCCCATGGGCCTTGTGGAGAGTGTGATGAGTGCAAATGTTGCGACTTTGGCGGCCGTTCTGGCCCTTGGCGCGTCTTCGGCCTTTGCTGCCGATTTTGATGGCGTTTACAAACCTGCCCTGCCCTTTGCCGCGGGCTGGAACTGCGCCATGGCGCAGGCTTCGGGCAACGGGCTGGTGATCGAGGGCGAGACGCTTTCGGTGATGGGTGTTGCCTGTTCCCTGAAAAAGCCGGTGCCGGTGCGGCAGATGGATGCCACCCTGTTCGACGCCGGCTGCAAGACGGGTGACGAAACGGAAACCCATCGGGTGATGCTGATGAAAACGGCCACGGGAGTGCTGGAACTTCGCCGTGGTTCGGCGGTAGAATGGCTTGCCTGCCAGTAACGGCGGGCGCGGAGGGCCTTCGGGCCCTTCGCAACTTCTGCTACGGGGGCCAGGATGACCGATACCAGCGACAAGCCGAAAGTGAAACGCCCCCAGCAGGTCTATACGCTGCTGGTCGAGGTCGGGCGTTCGGCCAATGACGGCCTGCCCAAGGGCGCGACCGGGGCGGGGCTGTTGTGCTATGCCAGCGGTGTCGATGAGGCCGAAGCCGTGCGCGAAACCGTGGCAATCCTGAAACAGGCCGATCTGGCGCCGCTGGATGTAAGCGGCTACGGCACGCTGGAAGAGCGCGAGGCGCAGGGCGACGAGATCGACCCGGAGGAACGCGCGCTGATGGATCGTGCACTGGCCGAAAACGCGGTTGTGGTGGCGCAGATGACGCCGTTTTATGGCGAGAACGTGTAGCCCGCACCCCGTCTGGCCGGTTTGCGACGGCTCGTTTGCCTGCTAGACTTGCGGCAAGAACAAACACGCAGGCAGGCCATGAAACACGCAATCCGCCCCTTTGTCTTTACACTTCTGGCCGTTGTCGGGCTGACCGCCTGCGGCGGGCCGATGGGCAACGCCAGCCCCGGAGCCAACATGATCGAAGAAATTCCCGCCGTC
>CAZPWV010000069.1:0-266 GCA_964590825.1 uncultured Rhodobacter sp.
GCGAGGATCGAGCGCATCTTGCCGCCATCGCCCGCCGCAGTGGCCATTACCGTTGCCGCCGGGTCGATATTGGTGAAACCCGCGGCGCCCAGATCGGCCAGGAGCGCCTCCACCGGCTTGCCCGAAAGCTCGGCAAGGGTGGCGATGCGGGCGTTGCCCATGGCTTCCATCACCACCTTGGGGCCAAGGCCCGCCCCGGCCACCACACCGGGAATCAGGTTGGGCACCAGCGTCAGGCCCAGCACCACCACGCCCAGCGCCATGAT
>CAZPWV010000069.1:276-6727 GCA_964590825.1 uncultured Rhodobacter sp.
CGAGGCCAGCGGGCGTTTGAGATAGCAGGTGAAGGCCCGCCAGTTCAGGATCAGATGGGCGATCCCGCCCACCACCATCACCAGCCCCGCCCATTCGTGAAACAGTTTCATCGTGGCGGTGTCGAGATGGAAGAACATCAAGGAGCCACTGGCCGCCATGACAAGAAAAGCACCAATCACCAACGGGGTGGCCCAGGCACGCAAAGTCATCATCTGTCCCTTTCGGAGAGTGTCGTTACGCAGGTGAAACGGACCAGAGCGGCGGCTCCGTCGCGCAGGGCGGGCAGACCGTCCGCGCATGGCCGGGCCAGAGCAAAACGGGGGGCAGACGGATCGGAGAGGCCGACGGGGCGATCAGCCGGGCGCCTCGACCCCGTCGATGGCCAGCGCATAAGGCAGGTGCAGCCGGAATTCGGTGCCCGTCGCATCGGTGCGCACCAGTTCGAGCCGCCCGCCATGGCCCCGGACCAACTCGGCCGAAATTGCCAGGCCAAGCCCGGTGCCGCCCTTTTTCACCCCCCCGGCAAAGGGCTGGAACAGATGCTCGCGGGCACGTTCGGGCAGGCCCGGCCCGGTATCCTGCACGCGAATCCACCAGCCATCGGCCTCATCCCCCGCCCCGAATTCGATGGTTCCGGGCTGCGCCGTCGCCTCGATGGCCTGCCGGGCATTGCGGGCAAGATTGGACAACACGCGGTAAAGCTGTTCCCGGTCGGCCCGGATCGTCAGCCCCGGCGGCACATCGGTGACAAAATCCACCCCCGCCGCGGCCGCCGGGATCTGTTCGCTCTCGATCACCTCGCCGACCAGCCCATCCAGATCGAAGGGGGTCAGTCTCGGTGGCGGCTCCTCGGCGCGGCCAAAGGCCAGCGTGGTTTCGCACAGGTTCACCGCCCGGCCGATCGAGGTCATCAGCTTGGGGGCGGCACGCTGCACCGCCGGGTCGTCCGAGCCCTCCATTCGGTCGGCAAACAGCTGCGCCGTGGTCAGGATGTTGCGCAGGTCGTGGCTGATCTTGGCCACCGCCTGCCCCAGTTGCGCCAGACGCTCCTTTTGTCGCAGCGCAGAGGTCAGTTGCCGCTGCATCGAGGCCAGAGCGTCTTCGGCCACCCGCAGTTCCTCGATCCGGGCATTGGGTTCGATGATGGTGCGGGCATCCTCGGGGGCGGCGGCATAGGCGGCCATATGCGCCACCACGCGTTTGATCGGCACCACCATCAGCCGCCGCACGAGGAAGAACAGCAAAAAGGCCGTCACCACCGAGACGATGGCCGACAGCGACAGCAGCCGCAGACCGTATTCGATCATCGCCAGACGCAGCGGGCTGGTGGCCAGCGTCACCTCGATGACCAGCCCGCCCTTTTGCACCGGGTCGCCAATCACCCGGATCACATGATCTTCGGGGTCGGCCAGCACCGCCAGCGCATCGCGGGCACGGGTCCAGAATGGCTGGTCGCGCAGGTCGTAGGTGGCGGCGATGGGCTGCGGAATCGGTGACGACAGCACCAGCTGACGCATCGCATCGCGGCGCAGAACCACGTTGAACACCCCGGCATTGCCAAGCAGCTCCTGTTCCAGATCGGGTTCGATCATCGCATCGGTGGTCAACAGCGCCAGCGAGGCGATCTGTGCCCGCTCCAGCCGGGTCAGCAGGTAGTCTTCGCGGAAATTGGCCAGACCGGGCAGCAAGATGAGAATCTCTGCCAGCACGACGAAAACCGTCGTGAGCACAAGAAACCGCCCGGAGAGAGTGTTGACCTTCATCCTACCCATTCACGGCGGGCCACCCGCCTGGACCCTTTCGTGCCCCACCACCCGACAATCCGGCATTTCGATGAAATACCAAAGCTTTCGCGGAATAAATAGGTGTGCTTTGGCCGCGGCGGAAGGGTGCGGCCCAAACCGGGCTGCGCTTTCCCCTCGTCCCCCCGACGGATGCGCAAAAAACCCGCAAGGATCAATTGACTTGTCGCGGCGTTGCCCCTAAAGACCGGGCTTCAATTAAGTGCGGCGGCCGAATCCGGCAGGATTTGCGTTGCCCCCCGAAGAACGAACCGGAGTAACCGCGATGAAACGCACCTTCCAGCCGTCGAACCTCGTTCGCGCCCGCCGCCACGGCTTCCGCGCCCGCATGGCGACCAAGGGTGGCCGCAAGGTCCTCAACGCCCGCCGCGCCAAGGGCCGCAAGGTTCTGTCGGCGTAAGGCATATTCGGCCTGACAGCATGACACCGCCGGAGCCTCCCGCGACTGACCCGCAAGGTCGGGGTGCGGGAAGCGCCCCGGCGGTTTCCGTTTGTCCGGGCCACGCCATGCCGCCCGCCGAAGCGGTGCGAATCGTCGTGCTGCGGCAGCGGGCCGATTTTCTCCGTGCCGCCTCGGCGCTGCGGGCGGGCACACCGGGTTTCCTGCTGCAGGCGCGCAAGCGCGGCGATACCGAACCCGCCCCGCCAGCATCGATCCGTGTCGGCTTTACCTGCTCAAAGAAGCTTGGCAATGCCGTGGCGCGCAACCGTGCCAAGCGGCGCCTGCGCGAGGTGGCCCGGCTGGGCCTGCCCGGCCTTGGTCGCCCCGGCTGGGATTACGTTCTGGTCGGCCGCCCCGAGGCCACCGCCAGCCGCGATTTTGCCGCGCTGCAAGCCGATCTGGCCCGTGCCCTTGCCGACCTGCATGACGGGCGCAGCCAGAAGCCCCGCCCCGCATCCGAGGCCCCGAAGGGCCGCAGGAGGGGCAAATGAGCCCCTTTGCCTTTGCCCTTTCGCTGCCGGTGCGGGCCTACCGGCTTCTGCTTTCGCCCTGGGTGGGCCATGGCTGCCGCTATCAGCCGACCTGCTCGGCCTATGCGATGGAGGCGCTGGAGCGGCATGGCGCGCTCCGGGGCGGATATCTGGCGGCACATCGGGTCTGCCGCTGCCATCCCTGGGGCGGGCATGGCTACGACCCGGTGCCCGGTGCCGACCCCGCACATGACGCCGAACGCGCAAAGGACCGCCCCGATGCTTGACGATGACGACGCGCCGATCCACCCGCTTTTCGCCGGTGCTCCCTCGGGCACCGAGTTCAAGAAACTGCGCAAACGCATCGTGCGGGAAACCCGCGAAGCCATTGAAAAATATGGCATGATCGAAAAGGGAGCGCGGTGGCTCGTCTGTCTGTCCGGCGGCAAGGACAGTTACACCCTGCTGGCGGTGCTGCATGAGCTGAAATGGCGCGGCCTGCTGCCCGTCGATCTGCTGGCCTGCAACCTCGATCAGGGACAGCCGGACTTTCCCGCCGCCGTCTTGCCGGCGTTTCTGGAAAGCCGGGGGGTGGCGCATCGCATCGACTACCAGGACACCTATTCGGTGGTGAAGGAAAAGATCCCCGAGGGCCGCACCTATTGCAGCCTGTGCTCGCGGTTGCGGCGGGGCAACCTCTACCGCATCGCCCGTGAAGAGGGCTGCTCGGCGGTGGTGCTGGGCCATCACCGCGATGACATTCTGGAAACCTTTTTCATGAACCTGTTTCACGGCGGGCGGCTGGCGACCATGCCGCCCAAGCTGCTGAACGAAGAGGGCGATCTGTTCGTCTATCGCCCGCTGGCCTTCGTGGCCGAGGCCGATTGCGCCCGTTTTGCCCGCGCCATGAGCTATCCGATCATCCCCTGCGACCTTTGCGGCTCGCAAGAGGGGCTGCAACGGGTTCAGGTGAAACATCTTCTTGACAGTTGGGAGGCCCGCAGCCCCGGCCGGCGGCAGGTGATGTTCCGCGCGCTGATGAATGTCCGCCCCTCGCATCTGTGCGATCCTTCGGTGTTCGATTTTGCCGGCTTGCTGCGCGGATCAGACCCGGTTGTTTCGGATTTTAGTGAAAACATCCCGAATTTGCGGGATGCGCCTTAACCGATCGCTGACCAAACCGGCCTAGCCTGACGGCGCAAGAGGGTGCGCACCCTCGTTTTGAAGCGCCGAGGGCCAAGATGACAAAATCCGGGGGAAAGCAGAGCGGCAGTCCAAAACCCAATCGGGGCGCAGGGCCGATCCTGATGCGCCGCGAGATGGTGGCCTTCCTGCCTGCCGTGGCGCTGGCGGGGCTTTGGTTCGGGCTCGAGGCGATGACACTGCTGGGGCTGACCGCGCTGATCGTCGCCTGGATGACCCGCCCGATGGCCATCCCCGACGAGGAGGACGAGGCCGTCGATGGCGCCCCCCTGGCACCGCAACGGGCCGAGGCCGAAGCGATGATGGATGCGATGATGAAAGAGGCGGCCGCCTCGGGGCGGGGCACGGCCTGCCTTGTCGTCGGCCTTGATGATCCGGGGGCGCTGTCGCGGCAGATGAGCCGAACCGAATTCGACAGCTTCCTGATGCAATTTGGCGAGCGGGTGCGCGGTGTGCTGCGCAACTCTGACCGAATCGCCCGGCTCGGGGGGGCGCGATACGCCGTCATTCTCACCCCGACCCAGCGCCCCGATCTGGAAAGCATGATCCAGCTTTCCAGCCGCCTGCAATCCGCAAGCGAGGCCCCCTATTCGGTTTCGGCGCGCAGCGTGAACGCCACCTGCTACGTTGGGCTGTGCCTGATGAGCCGCGCCCCCGAACCGACGGGAGCGGCGCTTCTGGCCGCAGCCGAAACCGCCGCCGAAGAGGCTACCCGCAATGGCCCCAGTGCGATTCGGGCCTATTCGCCGGAAATCCGCACCCAGGCCCAGGTGCTGAGCGCCCGCTCCAACGAAATCGATACGGCGCTGGAAAATGGCCAGATCGTCGCCTTTTTCCAGCCGCAGATCTCGACAGACACCGGCGAAATTTCCGGAATGCAAGGGGTGCCGCGCTGGCTGCACCGTGACCGGGGCATCCTGACCGAGGTCGATATCGTTCCCGCCGTTGCCGCGCGGGGTCTGCATCATCGTCTGGCCGAGGTGATGCTGTTTCAATGCTTCAACGCCCTGCGGGAATGGGAACGGCTACCGGTTCCGCCCGGTCCGGTCAGCCTGCCGCTGTCGCTGACCCTGGCCACCGACCCGAAACTGTTCGATCGGCTGAAATGGGAATTCGACCGGTTCGACATCGCCCCCTCGCTCGTGCGTCTCGTCTTGCAACAAGAGGTGACAGCGCGGCTCGACGAAGAGGTGATCGGCCGCAACCTGAGCCAATGCGCCAAGCTCGGCTGCCAGATCGAACTTGCCGGCTTCGGCACCGGGCCGATTTCGGTGGCCGCGATCCGGCGCACCGGTGCCGAGCGGATTCGCATTCACCGCTCATTTGTCACCAATGTCGATCGTGACCCGGAACAGCAACGCCTGGTTGCCGCGATCGTCTCCTTCGCCGAAAGCCTTGGGCTGCAAACCATTGCCGAGGGGGTTTCGACGATCGGCGAACATGCGATGGTGGCGCAGCTGGGGTGCAACCATGTGCAGGGCAAGGCGATCACCCAGGCCTTGCCGCTCGACGAAAGCAACGCCTGGATCATCCGCCACGAGGCCCGGCTGTCCTCCAGCCCCCGCCCGGACCACCGCCGCGGCGCCTGAATCGCGGGCCAATCCACCCGGCCAGGGCCGGGTTGGAGCGGGATCGGCCTGGCGGACGCAGGGAAAGCCCCCAAGGCCGCCGGTTTTCAGCAAAACCGCTTGACCTTTCGCCGCCCCTTCTGTTGAACCGGGCCGAACCCGGACCGGCAGGTGGAACGCACGCCCATGGACAATCAGAACAAGAACCTCATTCTTGCGACGGTGCTTTCCGCACTCGTCATCGTCGCCTGGACCTACTTCTTCCCGCCACCGGCGCCGGTCGCACCCGCGCCGGTCGCGGCAACCGGACAGGCCGTTTCGCCAACGGCCGATCCGGCGGCTGCCCCCGCCGCAGTCCCCGCTTTGGTGGCCTCGGCCGACCCCGCCGCCGCCCCGGTTGCCGATGCCCCCCGCATTCGCATCGAGACACCCGCCCTTGACGGTTCGATCTCGACGATGGGCGGGCGTTTCGACGACCTCTCGCTCAAGCGTTACAAGGAATCGCTCGATGCCGGTGCGCCGCTGGTGCGCCTGCTTGCTCCGACGGGTGGCGCCGATCTCGAGGCCGCCCGCCCCTATTACGCGGTTTACGGCTGGTCCCCCGTTTCCGGGCTCGACCCGGCTCTGGTGCCGGGGCCGAAAACGCTTTGGTCTGCCCCGGCCAATGCCACGCTGACCCCGGACACCCCGGTCACGCTGAGCTGGGACAACGGCGCGGGTCTGATTTTCAGCCGCAAGATTTCGGTCGATACCGATTATCTCTTTACCGTCACCGAAACCGTGCAGAACCGCGGCACCGAGACGGTTCGCCTGGCGCCCTATGGCATTATTGCCCGCCACGGCATTCCCAAAGCGTCGCGCGTTTATGTGCTGCACGAGGGTGCGGTGCGGATGACCGACGGCAAATTGCAGGAAATCAAAGACGACGACATCACCGAGATCGACGCGGTCGAGGGCGAGGGTCA
>CAZPWV010000069.1:6737-9573 GCA_964590825.1 uncultured Rhodobacter sp.
GTCAGGCCGATGTGGTTCAGGCCAGCGCCAATGGCTGGGCCGGGTTCACCGACAAATACTGGATGACCACGCTGGTGCCCGCCAAGGGCGCCTTCACCTCGGTGGTGAAATACGTCGCTGCCGCAGACCTCTACCAGACCGAAACCCGCCTGCCGGTGATGGAAATCGCCCCCGGCACCAGCGCCGAGGTGCAAACGCGCCTTTTCGCCGGCGCCAAGGAATGGGGCGCGATCACCCGCTATCAGAACGACCCCGGCTGGCTGGACCGGCTTTTGGGCACCAAGGCAGACCCGGCCCGGCCGCAAATTCTGGGCTTTGTCGATTCGATCGACTGGGGGTGGTTCTATTTCCTGACCAAGCCGATGTTCCGCCTGCTGCACTGGCTGCACGGGGTGATCGGCAACATGGGTTGGGCGATCATCGCGCTGACCGTCATCATCAAGATGATCGTTTTCCCGCTCGCCCGCACCTCCTACATCTCGATGGCGCGGATGAAGGAATTGCAGCCCGAAATGGAGGCGCTGAAAGAGCGCACCAAGGGCGACAGCGCGGCGATGCAAAAGGAAATGATGGCGCTTTACAAACGGGAAAAGGTCAATCCCGCCGCCGGTTGCCTGCCGATCCTGCTGCAAATTCCGATCTTCTTCTCGCTCTACAAGGTGATCTACGTCACCATCGAGCTTTACCACGCGCCTTGGTTTGGCTGGATCCGGGATCTTTCCTCGCCCGATCCTTCGTCGATCCTCAACCTCTTTGGCCTGTTGCCCTTTGCCACGCCCGAGCCGGGCAGCCTGTTCTTCATGCTCAGCCTTGGCGTGCTGCCCATCCTGCTCGGCATCTCGATGTGGTTCCAGCAAAAGCTCAACCCCGCGCCGACCGACCCCAGCCAGGCGATGATCTTTGCCTGGATGCCCTGGATCTTCATGTTCATGCTGGGCAGCTTTGCCTCGGGTCTGGTGATCTACTGGATCGCCAACAACACGATCACCTTCCTGCAGCAGTACACGATCATGTCGATGCATGGTAAGCGGCCGGAATTGTTTGCAAATATCCGATCGAGCTTCCACAGGAAGCCGCTTGGCGACAAGCCGAAGAAATGACCGCCCGGCTTGCCCATATCATCCGCCATCCGATCAAGTCGGTTGGCTTCGAGGAGATCGGCAACGCGTCCCTGCAACAGGGGCGCGTTCTGCCTTTCGACCGGATCTGGGCGGTGTCCCATGCGGCGGCGAAATTCGATGGCCCGCTGGCCGAATGGGCCCGCAAGATGAATTTCCTGCGCGGCGCGGCGGCGCCAGACCTGATGGCGGTGCGCCTTGCAAGCCATGCCGATGGCCGGCTGAGCCTGCATCACCCGCGGCTGGCCCCGCTGACGGTCGATCTGGCCAGTGCCGCCGGGCAGGCCGATCTCATCGCCTGGCTGGCACCGCTTTGGCCCGACACCCGCCCGCCGCTGCGTGCGCTGGAACGGGTTCCGGGGCAGGCGCTGACCGATATGGCCGAACCCTACCTGTCGCTGCTGTCGCTGACGTCGCTGGCCGATCTGGGGGCAACCGCCGAAGGCCCCCTGTCGATACACCGGTTTCGCGGCAATCTCTGGGTGGCAGGCTGGCAACCCTGGGCCGAGCGTGCTCTGATCGGCAAACGGTTGCGCATCGGCTCCACGCTGCTCGAGGTGGCGATGCCGATCACCCGCTGCCGCGCCACCTGCGCCAGTCCCGTGACCGGCACCGAAGATTTCGACACGCTCGATGCGCTGACCCGCCGCAATGGCGATACGCAGTTTGGCCTTTACGCAACCGTTGTGACCGGCGGCGCTATCGCCACGGGCGACACGGTGGAGATCCTTCCATGAAGATGCAGTTCTCCCTTGCCCCCGAACCCGACGCCGAAAGCCGCGAGCGGGGCCGGCTGCTTTTTGCCGCCCCGGTCGAGTTCCTCAAGGGCGTGGTGGCCATGTCTGGCTTGCCACCTTCCGACCGGATCGAGATCTGCTTTGCCGGCCGGTCGAATGTTGGAAAATCAAGCCTTATCAATGCGCTGACAAACCGAAAAAACCTCGCACGCGCCTCGAACACGCCGGGACGCACGCAGGAAATCAACTTTTTCACCACGCAGGACGGCCCCTATCTGGTCGATCTTCCCGGCTATGGTTTCGCCGAAGCTCCGGTGGCGGTGGTGCGCAAATGGCAGGCGCTGCTGAAGGATTACCTGTCCGGGCGGGTCAACCTGCGCCGCGCCTTTGTGTTGATCGATGCGCGCCACGGGGTGAAGCCGGTCGATGAGGAAATCCTGACCCTGCTCGACCGCGCCGCCGTGACCTTTCAGGCGGTGCTGACCAAAGCCGATAAAATCTCGATGGCCGAGCGTGAAAAGGTGATCGAACAGGTCATGGGGGCGCTGTCAAAACACCCTGCGGCCCACCCCGAGCTGATCGTCACCTCTGCCGAAAAGGGCGATGGAATCGAAACCCTGCGCGCCATCATCTGCGCGCTCGAATAGCGCCGCCCCTGCTCGCCCCGATTTCTTTTTGGCAAAAATACTCCACGGGGGTCCGGGGGGGTGAACCCCCCGGCGGGTTCAGACATGCTGACCGGCGTTGACCTCGATTTCGGTCCCGGTGACATAGCTCGATGCCTCGTTGCACAGAAACCAGATCACATCGGCCACCTCGCGCGGCTGGCCCAGACGGCGCAACGGCAGGGTTTCAACGATCTTCTCGGTGCCCGGAGACAGAATCGAGGTTTCGATCTCACCCGGTGCAATCGCGTTGACCCGCACCCCCAGCGGGCCAAAATCATGCGCCATTTCCCGCGTCAGCGCCTTCAGCGCGGCC
>CAZPWV010000070.1:0-4703 GCA_964590825.1 uncultured Rhodobacter sp.
GTGATTATCGGCGGCGCCGATGGCAAGGTCGAGGTGCGCGACATCAACGCCGGCACCGTGGCGCATGAGCGCATCGACTTTGCCGATGATGCGAATATCTTCGCCGATCTCGACTGAGCTTGGCGATCCGCCGCCGCGCCCTAGCTTTGGCCGACAGGCAGGAGGCTTTCATGACATTCGACTATGATCTTTTCGTCATCGGTGGCGGCTCGGGCGGCGTGCGCGCGGCGCGGATTGCGGCGGGGCATGGCGCCAAGGTGGCGCTGGCCGAGGAAAGCCGGATGGGCGGCACCTGTGTCATTCGCGGCTGCGTGCCGAAAAAGCTGATGGTCTTCGCCGCCTCGATGCCGCGCGCGATGGAAGAGGCCCGCGCCTATGGCTGGGGCGCAGAGATCGGCGCCTTCGACTGGCCCGCCTTCCGGGGCAAACTGGCCGACGAGCTTGACCGGCTCGAACGCATCTACCGCGCCGGGCAGGTAAACGCGGGGGTGACGATTTTTGACCAGCGCGCCACGCTGGCGGGGCCGCATGAGGTGGCGCTGGCCGACGGGCAGGTGATCGCGGCGCGGCATATTCTTGTGGCCACCGGCGCCCGCCCCTTCGTGCCGCAGTTCGAGGGTGCCGAACATGTGATGGTTTCCGATCACATCTTTGATCTGCCCGCCCTGCCCCGGCGGCTGCTGATTGTCGGCGGCGGCTATATTGCCAGCGAATTCGCCTGTGTGTTCGAGGGGCTGGGGGTGCAGGTGGCGCAGTGGAACCGCTCGCCCCTCCTGCGCAGTTTCGATGCCGAATGCCGCGATCTGATTGTGGACAAGATGCGTGCCCGTGGCATCGACATTCATGAAAACGTGGTGATCGACCGGATCGTGAAAACCGATGCCGGGCTTGCGGTGCATTGCGGCGATGGCCGCAGCCAGAGCTTTGACGCGGTGCTTTACGCCACCGGCCGGGTGCCCAATACGCGCGGGCTGGGGCTGGAGGCGGCGGGGATCATGCTTGCCGCCAATGGCGCGGTCCGCGTCGATGGCTGGTCGCAGAGCAATATTCCCTCGGTCTTTGCCGTGGGCGATGTGACCGACCGGGTGAACCTGACGCCGGTCGCCATCCGCGAGGGCCACGCCTTTGCCGATACCGTCTTTGGCGCCGCGCCGCGGCAGATGGATCACGAACTGATCGCCTCGGCCGTCTTTACCCGGCCCGAGTTCGGCACTTGCGGGCTGAGCGAGGAGGCCGCGCGCAAGGCCGGGCCGATCGAGGTTTATGTGAGTTCTTTCAAGCCGATGCGCTCGGCCTTTGCGGGCACCGATGACCGTGTGCTGATGAAGCTTGTGGTGTGCCGCGACAGCCAGAGGGTGCTGGGATGCCACATTGTCGCGCCCGAGGCCGGCGAGATGATCCAACTGGCCGCCATTGCGATGAAGATGGGTGCCACCAAGGCGCAATTCGATGCCACCTGTGCGGTGCATCCGACCATGGCCGAGGAACTGGTGACAATGCGCAGCCCGGTTCGGCACGCTTGAGGTTGAAATTCCCCCGGCGATGCCCCACTTCGGGACAAAGTCAGACATAGGCGAGGATGAAACGAATGACGAATGGAGGTCCATGGGGCTCGGGCGGCGGCGGCGATGACGACCGCGAACCGCCGCGCCGTCCCGGCCAGCGCCGCCCCAACGAGGGCACGCCCATCCCCGAGATCGAAGAGATCATGAAGAAGGGATCGGAACAGTTGCGCGTGCTGATGGGCGGGCGTGGCGGCTCGGGCGGGCGTAGCGGCGGCTCCGGCCCCTCCGGCCCGGCCCTGACCGGCGGCACCCTGGCGCTTGGCCTTTTGGGCGCGGCGGCGGTCTGGGCCTATGCGTCCTTTTACACCGTGCAGCAGAACGAACGCTCGATCGAGCTGATCTTCGGCAAATACGCCGCCACCGGCACGCCGGGGCTGAACTTTGCGCCCTGGCCGGTGGTGAATGCGGTGGTGATCCCGGTCACCGACGAACGCACCACCGAACTGGGTTCGGGGCGCGATGGCGCGATGGACACCGGGCTGATGCTGACGCGTGACCAGAACATCGTCGATGTGAACTATCAGGTGGTGTGGAACGTCTCGGACCCGGCCAAGCTGCTGTTCAACCTGGCCGACCCGGAAGACACGATCCGCGCGGTCAGTGAATCGGCGATGCGCGACATCATCGCGCGGTCCGAACTGGCGCCCGTGCTCAACCGCGACCGCGGCGCGATTGCCGCCGATCTGCGGGGGGCCGTGCAATCCACGCTCGACAGCTATCAGGCGGGGATCAATGTGGTGCGGGTGAACTTCAACCGCGCCGATCCGCCGCGCGAGGTGATCGACAGTTTCCGCGATGTGCAGGCCGCGCAGCAAGAACGCGACAAGCTGGAAAAAGAGGCCGATGCCTATGCCAACCAGGTCACCGCCGGGGCGCGTGGCCAGGCGGCGCAACTGGTGCAGCAGGCCGAGGCCTACCGCGCCCAGGTGGTCAATGATTCCCAGGGTCAGGCGGCGCGGTTCATCTCGGTCTATGAGGAATACCGCAAGGCCCCCGAGGTGACGAAGCGGCGGATGTTCTACGAAACCATGGGCCAGACGCTTTCGGGTGTGAACAAGGTGGTGATCGATGGCGATTCGGGCGTGGTGCCCTATCTGCCGCTCGATCAGTTGCGCGCCAACAGCGCCACCAACGGGGGGTCGAACTGATGCGGACGCAACTTCTGATTCCGGTGGCCGTGGTTCTGGCCGGGCTGGGGCTGTCGGCGATCTACACCGTCGATGAGCGCGAAAAGGCGCTGGTGCTGCAATTTGGCGAGGTGGTCGCGGCGCGGACCGAGCCTGGGATCGGCTTCAAGGTTCCCTTCGTGCAGAATGTGGTGAAATACGATGACCGCATCCTGAGCCTGACCACGCAGCCGCTCGAGGTGACGCCGCTCGATGATCGCCGTCTGGTGGTGGATGCCTTTGCGCGCTGGCGCATCGTCGATGCGATCCGGTTCCGCGAGGCGGTGGGCGATGGCGGCGAAAGCTTTGCCAAGAACCGTCTGGACGGGATCTTGAACAACGCCATTCGCGAGGTGATGGGGGCGGTGCCTTCGACGGCGGTGCTTTCGGATGACCGCACGCCGCTGATGAACCGCATCCGCGACATCGCCCGGCGCGAGGCCAATGCGCTGGGGGTGGATGTGATCGACGTGCGCCTGACCCGCACCGACCTGCCCGAGCAGAACCTGGCCGCCACCTATGCGCGGATGCGCGCCGAGCGCGAGCGCGAGGCCGCCGACGAGCGTGCCCGAGGGGGCGAAGCCGCCCAGCGCGTGCGCGCCGCCGCCGACCGTCAGGTGGTGGAACTGACCTCGGAGGCGCGCAAGCAATCCGAGATCGTGCGCGGCGAGGCCGATGCGGCGCGCAACGCGATCTATGCCGAGGCCTACGGCAAGGATGAGGGGTTCTTTGCCTTCACCCGCGCGCTGCAGTTTTATGCCGAAAGCCTCAAGCCGGGGTCGTCCTCGCTCGTCACCGAGCCGGGCAGCCTGTATTTCGACTATGCACGGTTCGTGAAATCGCTGGAAACCGGGGCGGCGCCTGCCGCGGCCGGAAACTGATGGCAACGCTGGCGCTGGCCCTTGGGTTGGTGCTGGTGATCGGGGGGCTGGCGCTTGCGCTGGCCCCTTCGCGTATCGAGGAGGTTCTGGCGCTTCTGGCCGCATTGGGGCCCGAGCGGCGCCGGCTGCTGGGGCTGGGCGTGCTGGCCGCCGGCGTGGCGCTGGTGGCGCTGGCGCGGGGTTTTGGCTAGGCGCCGGCTTTGGCGGGGCACAGGTTTTGACCGGGCACAGGTTTTGACTGGGCACAGGTTTTGACTGGGCACCGGCTTTGGCGGGGCAGAGGCTCTGGCGGGGCGCCGCAAGCCGCGCCGGTTTGGCCGCCCGGCGCCCTGCCGCGGCGCGAAAGCCCCCCCCGCCCCGGCCCGCCCCGTTCTCACAGCGAAGTGACGCCCCGCGACGGGCCTTTCATTTGAATACGGTCGGGCTTAGGCTTTTATTCAGGGCAACGCCGGAACCGCCCGGCCGGGAATTATCGGGAGAACCGCATGAGCACGACCCTTTCCACCCTCAAGACCCCCCGCCTGGTGAAAACCCTGCTGGGCGCGGCAATGCTGTCTTCGGCGCTGGCCGTGGCGCCGCTGGCCCCGGCCCATGCCCGTGCCGCGCCCGAAAGCTTTGCCGATCTGGCCGAGCAGGTCAGCCCCTCGGTGGTGATGATTACCACCTCGACCGTGGTGGCCCAGCCCACCAACCGGATGCCGGGCTTTCCGCAGGGCTCGCCCTTTGACGAGTTTTTCAAGGAATTCGGAATGCCCAACGGCCCCGAAAGCCCCGAGGGCGGCCCGCAAGGCCCCGCAAGACCGCATCGCTCGGATGCGCTGGGTTCGGGGTTCGTGATCTCGGAAGACGGGTTCATCGTCACCAACAACCATGTCATCGAGAATGCCGATGAAATCTCGATCGAGTTCTTTGGCGGCACAAAGCTGGATGCCAAGCTGATCGGCACCGACCCGAAAACCGATATTGCCCTGCTCAAGGTGGAAAGCGACAAGCCGCTGCCCTTTGTCAATTTCGGCAACAGCGACACGATGCGGGTGGGCGACTGGGTGATGGCCATGGGCAACCCGCTCGGTCAGGGGTTCTCGGTTTCG
>CAZPWV010000070.1:4713-9559 GCA_964590825.1 uncultured Rhodobacter sp.
CGGCGGGCATCGTTTCGGCGCGCAACCGCGAATTGTCGGGCACCTATGACGACTATCTGCAAACCGATGCCGCGATCAACCGGGGCAACTCGGGCGGGCCGCTCTTCAACATGGAGGGGCAGGTGATCGGGGTGAACACCGCCATTCTCAGCCCCAACGGCGGCTCGATCGGCATCGGCTTTTCGATGGCCTCGAATGTGGTGTCGAAAGTGGTGGGCCAGCTCAAGGAATTCGGCGAAACCCGGCGCGGCTGGCTGGGCGTGAAGATTCAGGAGGTGACCGCCGACATCGCCGAAGCCAAAAGCCTGCCCCGGCCCGAAGGGGCGCTGGTCTCGGATGTGCCCGAAGGCCCGGCCAAGGCGGCGGGGATGCTGGCGGGCGATGTGATCGTGATGTTCGACGGCGGCGAGGTCAAGGACACCAAGGATCTGGTGCGCCGCGTGGCCGATGCGCCGGTGGGCGAGGCGGTGCGCGTGGTGGTGCTGCGCGACGGCAAGGAAGAGACGCTGCTGGTCACGCTCGGGCGGCGTGAACTGGCCGAGGGCGAGGCGGTTCCCGCCGCCGTGGCCGAGCCGTCGGCCGCCGAGGGCGAGGCGCTGGGCATGACGGTGGTGCCGCTGACCGATACGCTGGTGGCCGAAATGGGCCTGCCGCCGGGTTCGACGGGGCTGGTGGTCAAGGCGCTGGACGAGACCAGCATGGCCTTTGAAAAAGGTCTGCGGGCAGGCGATCTGATCGTCGAGGTGGGGCAGCAGCCGGTTGCCAGCCTGGCCGATCTGGAGGCGCAGGTCAGCGCCGCCCGCGAGGCCGGGCGCAAATCGGTGCTGATGCTGATCCGGCGCGGTGGCGAGCCGCGTTTTGTCGCCGTGCCGATGGACTGACCCCGGCGGGCCTTCGCCGCACGGGCGGCGATGCAAGACCGACAAAGGCGCCCCACGGGGCGCCTTTTCCTTGGGACTGCGGGGAGGGACCGCGGGGGGGGAGGACCGCGGGTGGGGGGGACTGCGGGGCTACTTGTTCAGCAGATCCCGCAGCAGGTCATTGCTGCGCTCGGTGTTGCGGTAGATGCCGAACATGATGAACATCACCCCCCCCATCAGCACCACATAGACGCCGCCGCCCAGCAAGATGGCCAAGGCCATGGCCAGGCCGCCACCCTCTGCGGCAGGCCGCATCAGCGCAACAAGCGCCGCCACGGGAACCGCCGCCAAAAGCACGACCATCACCACCTTGAGAATCGCCTCGGACCAGTCGATGAAGAATTCTTTCATGGATTTACCCTCGTTTGCTGATTTTGCCTGATCTCATCGGGTGCCGCTCACATCCAGGGAACCAGACCCATTTCCCGTGCCGCGCGCAGCGACAGCGTAGCCGAAAACAGCCCGCGCGGGCGCTGATAGGCGCGGATCGCGGCCCGCGTCGGCGCATCGAGCACCCCGGTCACCGGCCCGTCGTAAAGCCCCCGCGCCGCCAGGGCGCGTTGCAGCGTGGTGACCAGTTCGGGGCCAAGCTGGTCGTCGCACACGGCGGCAAACCACATTTTCGCCCGGCCCTCGACGATGCGGGTCTGGGTCGAACTGCGCCAGACCGCCGGGCGTGTTACCTGCCCGGTTTTCGGGTCGCGCAATTCGGGCGTGGCCAGAACCTGCTCGGTGACGGTTTCCACCACGGCGGGGCGCGACTGTTCGGCAAAGCAGCCCGTGTCGCCCGGCCCCGGCGGGGTGTCGCGCCACTCGGCGGCCAGGCTTGGCTGCGGCGCCGCGCGCAGGCCCGTCGCCGGTGCAGACCCCGATGCCGGGGCGGGGGCCGGTGCGGGGGCGGGGGCCGGTGCGGGGGCGGGGGCCGGTGCGGGGGCGGCGGTTTCGGTGCAGCCGGCAAGAAACACGCCCAGCAGCAGGCCCGCAACACGGGCGCCGGGGCGAGGCTTTGGGACAGGAGGGCAAAGGCGGGGCATCGGGGCTCGGGGCTGGTTTGCGCGACCATAGCGGCTTTGACCGCCCGCGCAAAGACCCCCAACCGGCTCTTGAGGCCCCCCCCCCTCATCCGGCCCCCTTCATCCGGCCCGGCCTTCGGATTCCCCCGGCTGCGGCCAAGCGGGCACTGGCAAAACCCCGCCCCATGGCCTAAATCGGAACCCGGATCACGAAACGTGCAGGCAAGAGGCAATCCATGGCGAAGATCACCTATATCGAACACAACGGCACCCGGCACGAGGTCGAGGTGAAACCCGGCAAGACGGTGATGGAAGGGGCGCGCGACAATGGCGTGCCCGGCATCGATGCCGATTGCGGCGGCGCCTGCGCCTGCTCGACCTGCCATGTCTATCTGGATGACGCCTGGGTCAGCCGGGTGCCCGCCAAAGACGCGATGGAGGCCGACATGCTCGATTTCGCCTGGAAACCCGACCCGGTGAAATCGCGCCTGACCTGCCAGATCAAGGTGAGCGAGGCGCTTGACGGGCTGGTGGTGCATATCCCCGAAAAGCAGATCTGATCTGAGCGACGCATCGCTCCCCTCGGAGCGAAGCCTCTTGCATGGCTGAAATGTTATAGTGTAACGTTTATTGACGTTACACTATAACAGGTTAAGTCATGCCCTCCGCCGTCGCTTCCGTCCCCGATCCCCGCCTTCCCGTGACCGTGCTTTCGGGCTATCTGGGGGCGGGCAAGACCACGCTCCTGAACCACATCCTTGCCAACCGGCAGGGGCTGCGCGTGGCGCTGATTGTCAATGACATGTCCGAGGTGAACATCGACGCCGACCTGATCCGCGCCGGCACCGAGCTTTCGCGCGGCGAGGAAAAGCTGGTTGAACTGACCAACGGCTGCATCTGCTGCACCCTGCGCGATGACCTTCTGAGCGAGGTGCGAAGATTGGCCGAAGAGGGCCGCTTCGACTACCTTCTGATCGAAAGCACCGGCGTTTCCGAGCCGATGCCGGTGGCCGCCACTTTCGCCTTCCGCGATGAAAAGGGCTTTGCGCTCGATGACGTCGCCCGGCTCGACACGATGGTGACGGTGGTCGATGCGGTGAACCTTCTGCGCGATTATTTCGCGGCCCCCGAAGAGGGGCAACTGGTCAAGCTTCTGGTCGAGCAGGTAGAATTTGCCGATGTAATCGTGCTCAACAAGGTCTCAAGTGCCAGCGCCGATCAGCTTGCCGCGGCCCGCGCCATTTTACGCAGCCTCAATGCCGGTGCGACGATCCTTGAATGCGACCGTGGCCAGATCGACCCCACCGAAATTCTGGGCACCGGGCGGTTTTCCTTTGAAGAGGCCGCCGGCCACGCCACCTGGGCGCGTGAGCTTTACGGCCACGACGACCACATGCCAGAAGATGCCGAATATGGCATCACCTCTTTTGTTTACCGCGCCGAGCGCCCCTTTGTGCCCGAACGGATCGCCGCGTTTTTCGACACCCCCCTGCCCGGCGTGATCCGCGCCAAGGGGCATTTCTGGCTCGCCACGCGGCCCGACTGGGCGGGCGAGTTTTCCATGGCTGGCCCGGTGGTCGAACTGCGGGGGTTGGGGCTGTGGTGGGCCGCCGTGCCGCAGGCGCATTGGCCAGAGGAGGCACGCGAACGCATGGCCGCGAAGGTTGCGGGCGAATGGGGCGACCGGCGGCAGGAGTTGGTCTTCATCGGCACGCTGGGTGTGATGAACCACGCCCGCATTTTTGCCATGCTGGATCGCTGTTTGGTGGGCGAGGCGCATTTTGCCCCCGCCCTCTGGGCAACCCTGCCCGACCCTTTCGCGCCCTGGGGCCGCGCCGCCTGAGAGGGGGGCCGGCTTTCGCTCCACTATCGGAAACCCGCAGCGCATATGCGACAGCGGCCATGACGTTTTTCGCCGCATCGCCGTCGCATCCCGGCTGGCCCTTTTGTGCGGGGCGGTGAATATGCGCCCAAGCCCCCTCGTTTCGAGGGCGCAAGGGAACGCGACATGACCTCTTATGTGCTGACGGTGAAATGCCACTCAACCCGCGGGATTGTGGCGGCCATTGCCAATTATCTGGCCGATCAGGGCTGCAACCTGACCGACTCGCACCAGTATGACGACCCGCTGACGGGGCAGTTCTTCATGCGGGTCAGCTTTGCCTCGGAGCAGGGCGCCAGCCTTGCCACGCTGCGGGCGGGTTTTGCGCCGGTGGCGGAAAAATTCGCCATGGATTGGGCGATTGCCGACGCCGGCGCCAAGATGAAGGTGCTGTTGATGGTGTCGAACTTCGGCCATTGCCTGAACGATCTGCTCTACCGCACCCGCATCGGCGCGCTGCCGGTTGAAATCGTCGGCGTGGTCTCGAACCATCTGAGCTATCAAAAGCTGGTGGTGAACCACGACATTCCGTTTCACCACATCAAGGTGACGAAGGAGAACAAGCCCGAGGCCGAGGCGCGGCTGCTGGCGGTGGTGGAGGAGAGCGGCACCGAACTGGTGGTGCTGGCGCGCTACATGCAGATCCTCTCCGATGCGCTGTGTCAGAAGATGTCGGGGCGGATCATCAACATCCACCATTCCTTCCTGCCCAGTTTCAAGGGCGCCAACCCCTACAAGCAGGCCTATGAGCGCGGCGTGAAGCTGATCGGCGCGACCGCGCATTATGTAACAGCCGATCTCGACGAAGGCCCGATCATCGAGCAGGACACGGTGCGCGTGACCCATGCGCAAAGCCCCGAGGATTATGTGAGCCTTGGCCGCGATGTCGAGGCGCAGGTGCTGGCCCGCGCCATCCACGCCCATGTGCAGCACCGCGCCTTTCTCAATGGCAACAAGACCGTGGTCTTCCCCGCCTCGCCCGGCGGCTACACCAGTGAGAGAATGGGGTGAGCGCCGGTCTGCGGTAAACC
>CAZPWV010000071.1:0-9372 GCA_964590825.1 uncultured Rhodobacter sp.
ATCGGGATGAAAAAGGCGGTAATCACCCCCGCCAGCGTGGCATGGACCCCCGATTTCAGCACCAGCACCCAAAGCACCACACCGAGCAGCAGGGTGGGCGCCATCCGATGCGCCCCCAGCCGCAGCCGCAGCGCCATCAGCGCCACCGGCAGGGCCGCCAGCCCCAAATAGATCGGCTTGAGTTCGGCGGTGTAAAACAGCGCAATCACGATGATGGCGCCAAGGTCATCCAGAATCGCCAGCGTCAGCAGGAAAATCTTCAGCCCCGCCGGAACCCGGTTGCCGAGAAGCGCCACCACCCCCACCGCAAAGGCGATATCGGTGGCGGTCGGAATCGCCCAGCCCGAAACATGCGCGGGATCAGAGGCGTTCAGCGCCAGATAGATCAGCGCCGGGGCAATCATGCCGCCCAGCGCCGCCATCCCCGGCAGCACCACATTCGACGGGGTCTTCAACCGGCCTTCGCGCAACTCGTGTTTCAGCTCCAGCCCGACCAGCAGAAAGAACACCGCCATCAGCCCGTCGTTGATCCACAGGATCAGCGGCTTCGAAAGGCCGGTATCGCCCAGCGCCACGGTGAACTTGAGGTGCAGCCCCTGGGTGTAAAGATCGGACCAGCCGGAATTGGCAACCAGCAGCGCCAGCGCCGTTGCCAGCATCAACACCACCCCCCCGGCGGCTTCATGGGCAAACAACGTCTCGATCCTGCGCAGCACTGGTTCTGTCCCTCTCTTGTTGATTTGAGTCTTGCTTGATTTGCCTTTCGGAAATGGGGGCTTGCGGGCGGAATTCAAGCCGGAATCGACCTGCGGATGCGTCGCAAACCGGCATTTCGGCCGCGGCCGCCGGATCGGACCGGGCCTTGCCCCGCCGCCGGGCTTGCGGCAAGTTGCGGCGAAAGGAGCCCCGCCATGCCCGACCCGGTGCCGATGTCAGACCAGCCCCCCGCCGCGCCCCCCGCCGCGCCCTCCGCCGCGCCCCCCGGCCCACTTCGCAGCGCGGCCGAACCGCTGCTGCGCCCGGTCCGGGCCGAAGACATCGCTGCGATCCTCGGGTTCTGGAACCCGCTGATCGAAACCACCACGGTGACCTTTTCGCCCAGCCCGCACAGCGCCGAAAGCCTTGCCGCGCTGATCGCCGGGCGGCAGGCGGCGGGGCGGGCCTTTCTGGTGGCCGAAACCCTGGGCCGGGTGGCGGGCTTTGTCAGCTATGACCAGTTCCGCAAGGGCGCGGGCTACGCCCATGCGATGGAACACACGATCATCCTGGCGCCGCAGGCGCGGGGCCGGGGGCTGGGCCGGGCGCTGATGACGGCGATGGAAGATCACGCCCGCCGCGCCGGGGCGCATCTCATGGTGGGAGGGATCTCGGCGGAAAACGCCACCGGGCTCGGCTTTCACCGCGCGCTGGGCTATGGCGAAGCGGGCCGGGTGGCACAGGCGGGGCGCAAATTCGGCCGCTGGATCGATCTTGTGCTGGTGCAAAAGCTGCTGTGAGCCGCTAGACTGGCGCCATGGACCGCCCGCTTTCCCTTTGGGGCCGTATTGCCGAGGCCATTGCCGCCCTTGCCAGGGGTGAGGGGCTGACGGCTGTCTTCGATCATCTGCGTGCCCCGCCGGAACATTCGGTGGCCTTCACCATTGCGGTCATCGCGCTGGGGGCGAAAATGGCCAAGGCCGACGGGCAGGTGACGCGCGACGAGGTGGCGGCGTTCCGGCGCATTTTCCAGATTCCCCCCGGCGAAGAGGGCAATGCGGCGCGGGTCTTTGACATGGCCCGCACCGATGTGGCCGGGTTCGAGGCCTATGCCGCCAAGATCGCGGCGATGTTCGGCCCCGGCACGCCGGTACTGAAAGACCTGCTGGAAGGGCTGTTCACCATTGCCATGGCGGATGGCGAATACCACGCCGGCGAGGATGCATTCTTGCAGGAGGTGGCGCGGATCTTCGGGCTGGAGAGCTGCTGTTTCCGCTCGATCCGCGCAGCCTTTGTGCCTGATGCCGCGCCCGACCCCTGGGTGGTGCTGGAACTGGAGCCGGGGGCCGATGCGGCGCAGGTGCGGGCGCGCTGGCGGGCGGCGGTGCGCGAGGCCCACCCCGACCGGGCGCTGGCGCGCGGCCTGCCGCCCGAGGCGGTGAAACTGGCCGAAGACCGGGTGATCGCGCTCAACCGCGCGCGGGCCGAGATCGAGGCGGCTCAGGCTGTCACGGCCCCGCTTGGCACGGCTCAGGCCGGGTCGGGCGACGCGATCTCCGGGCAGCGGCAGGGCCGGGCGGCCCGGCGCGGGCAGGGGGGGCGGTGAATGCGCATCGCCACCTATAATGTCGAGTGGTTCTCGTCGCTGTTCGACCGCCGCGGGCGGATGCTCGATGATGGCGAGGCCTCGGCCCGCTATGGCGTCAGCCGCGCCGAACAACTGGGGGCGCTGGCCATTGTCTTTACCGCGCTGGAGGCCGATTGCATCCTGATCGTCGAGGCGCCCGATGCCAATGGCCGGCGCCACACCGTGCCGATGCTGGAGAGCTTTGCCGCCCGGTTCGGGCTGCGTCAGCGCCGCGCGCTGATCGGTTTTGCCAATGACACCCAGCAAGAAATCGCGCTGCTTTACGACCCCGATGCGCTTTCGGCCAGCCATGATCCGATCGAGGGCAATGCCGAGGCGCCGCGCTTTGACCAGAGCCTGTCGATCGATCTGGATATCGACGCGCGGCTTGATCTGGTGACATTCTCCAAGCCGCCGCTGGAAGTGGCGCTGAAAACCGCCGCCGGGCGGGACTTGCGGCTGATTGGCGTGCATATCAAGTCGAAGGCCCCGCATGGCGCCGCCGATCCGGCCGCCGAGGTGCGTCTGGCGATCGAGAACCGGCGCAAGCAACTGGCGCAATGCCTGTGGCTGCGGCGTCGGATCGAGGCCCATCTCGATGCCGGCGAGGCCTTGGTGGTGCTGGGCGATTTCAACGACGGGCCGGGGCTGGACGAATACGAAAAGCTGTTTGGCCGCTCCGGGCTGGAGATCGTTCTGGGCGAGGGCGGGCCGGCGGAGCGGCGGCTTTACGACCCCCATGCCCGGATCGGGCGCGGCGCCTCCAGGGCCTTGCCGGCTTCGGCGCGGTTCTATCTGGGCGAGCCGCCGCCGGGGCGGTATTTTTCGGCGATGCTGGACTATATCCTGCTGTCGCCCGGCCTGTGCGCGGCGCAGCCGAAATGGCGCATCTGGCACCCGTTCGACGACCCGGTTCTTTACCGCACCCCGGAACTGCGCGAGGCGCTGTTGCAGGCGTCGGATCATTTTCCGGTAAGCTTGGATATTGCGCTCTGAGCGCCTATATTGGCGCCATGAAACCGCGTTTTGCCCTTGTTGGTGCCGGCGTTGCGGCCCTTGGTGTTGCGGGCTGGCTCAGTCTGGCCCCGGCCGAGGTGCCGCCCCCCTCCGGCGTGTCGCCCCCTTCTGCCGCGCCCGGCCCCGAGGCCGCGCCGCAGATCCTGACGCCCCCCACAAACCTGCCTCCCGCGCCGGGGCTTGCCGAGGCCGAGGCCGATCTGCCGCCGCCCAGTGCGCGGGACGACATGGAGGCGGGGCGCTCGCTGGTTGAACGCGGGGCTGAGCTGTTCCTGCGCGGCCTGCTGGACGAGGTTGGCCCGCAGCTTGACGAGATGCAGAAAGGTCTGGGCGAGGCGGCGCGCACGCTGGGCCCGAAACTCTCCGAGATGATGGCGCTGATCGATGACCTGCGCCATTATCAGGCCCCGGAGCGGCTGCCCAATGGCGATGTCATCCTTCGCCGCCTGCCCGGTGCGCCGCCACCGCCGCCGCTGCCCGATGCAGATGGCGGGCCAGATCGGGGGCCAGATGGGGGCACCGGATCGGGGCCGCCGATCGACCTTTGACCGGGGTCTGGCCGGGCTCTACGCGGGCAGGATCACCAGCGGCGTGGCCTTCATCGCGGCGGCCAGCGCGGCGAAACGCGCCTCGGCCACTTCGCCAAACAGCCCCGCACCACGCTTGTTCAGCCGCAGTTCAATCGCATTCGTCGTCGCATTGTAGCCAAGCTGCCCGGCCTCTTGCGGGTCGTGGGTGGCAAACATCGCGCCAAAGCGCATCGCCTTGCCCAGAATTTCCGCCTCGCGGATCTGCTCGGGCGAGAGCAGTGCGAAAAGCGGCTCGAAACGGCTTCCGGCGCGGGAATTCTTGTAGCGGTGCAGCAGCGCCAGCCCCAGAAAGACCCGCTCGGCATGGCTTAGCGCGGCCATGTTGGCGCGGGTGACATTGTCGAAACAGGCCTCGGCGCGGTAATCGGGATGGGTGCGCCAGGTGGTGTCATGCAGCAGGCAGGCGGCGCGCATCAGCCGGTATTTCGCCGGGCTGACCGGGCCGAACAGCGGTTCGATGAAACTGTGCAGCTTCTTGCCGAAACCGGGCAGCCGCGCCTGTGTGCGTTCGGCGTGGCGGCAGGCCTCGATCAGCGGGTCGCGTTTGCGCAGCCGGTCGGGCATCTGCTCGAACAACAGCCCCTCGCGGATGCCGTAAGACGAAACGTCGATCTCGCGCGGGCGGAAGGTTTCCACCAGTTCTCGCAGCACCAGACTGGCCAGCGGCACCAGTTCCATCCGCGCCTGCGACGTGCCGGTGCGGGTGCGCAGCGCCTCGATGTCTTGTCGGGCGATCCAGTCGAGGGTCTTGAGCAGGTTTTCGGGTTCCATCCGGTATTCGTGCAGCACCAGCAGCGGATAGCCGCGCCGCTCCATGTCGAGCCGGGCAATCGCACGCCACGACCCGCCGACCAGATAGAGCCGCTCGTGGCCCAGCCCCACCGCGCCCGCCAGCGCGGCGATATGGGTGCGGATATGGGCAAGGATTTCCTTCTTGCCGCCCTTGACCTGTTGCAGCCGGAACGGGCCGAGCGGCGAGGTGGCGCGGCTACCCACCGCGCCCTCGCCCAGCACCGCCAGTTCCATCGAGTTGCCGCCGATGTCGCAGATCAGCCCCTGCGCCTCGGGCCAGCCCAGCAGCACGCCCTGCGCCGAGAGCCGCGCCTCTTCGGCACCGTCGATCACATGCAGCTTCAGCCCGGTTTCCTTTTCCACCTGCTTTTGAAAGGCCGGGCCGTCCTTGGCCTCGCGCACGGCGGCGGTGGCCACGCAGGTCAGCGGGCCGATATCCATGCCCTTGGCCAATAGCGCAAACCGGCGCAGCGCCGCCAGCGCGCGGCCGCGCCCCTTGGGGTGCAACATGCCGGTTTCGGCCAGCCCCTGACCCAGCCCCGCCATGATCTTTTCGTTGAAGAAATAGGCCGGGCTGCGGGCGGCGCCGTCAAAGACCACCATCCGCACCGAGTTCGAGCCGACATCGACCACCCCCACCCGGCTGAGCGCCCGCGCCGAGGGGTCATCGAACAACGGCTTGCCGAAAGGATCCCACTCGTCGCCGCTATCCTGTCGGGGGGCAACGGATTTTGCGTTCATCGGGGCGCACCTTGCTGAGTCGTGCCGGGGAGTGGCGCGGTCACGCTATCGTGTGAGCGGGGGCATGGGCAAGCTTTGGCACGTCCTTTGCCCCTGCGGAACCGCGCCCCGAAAGCGAGGGGTTTTCCATGAAGAACCGGTGACAGGAAAACAGGTCCGTCCGCCCGTCGGGCAGCGACCGCAAGAACCGGCCATCGGGTTGCAGCACCCAGCTTTGCGCCTCGTCGGCCATGTTGGCCGCCATGATCTGATCGACGATCTGCGCCTTGACGGTATCGTTCTTCGCCTCGACCAGCGTTTCCACCCGCCGCGTCAGGTTGCGCCCCATCCAGTCAGCCGAGGAAAAGAACACCCGCGCCTGTTTCGAGGGCAGCCCGTGGCCATTGCCAAAACAGACGATGCGCGAATGTTCCAAAAACCGCCCGACAATGGATTTGACGCGGATGTTTTCCGACAGCCCCTTGATGCCCGGCCGCACCCCGCAGATGCCGCGCACCACAAGGCTGATCTTCACCCCGGCATTCGAGGCGGCATAAAGCGCGTCGATCACCTCGGGGTCGATCAGGCTGTTCATCTTGGCCCAGATTTCCGCCCGCCGCCCGGCCTTGGCATGGGCGATTTCGGCGCCGATCATCTCCAGCAGCCGCGGCTTGAGCGTGGTCGGCGAGATCGCAAGGTTTTCCAGCCCCTCGGGCTGCACATAGCCCGACAGGTAGTTGAACACTTTCGTCGCATCGCGCCCAAGGCTCGCGTCGCAGGTGAAAAAGCTCAGATCGGTGTAGATCCGCGCCGTGATCGGGTGGTAATTGCCCGTGCCATAATGCGTGTAGGTGACCAGATGGTCCCCCTCGCGCCGCACCACGGTGGAAATTTTCGCATGTGTTTTCAGGTGCATGAAGCCGTAAACCACATGCGCGCCCGAGCGTTCCAGCCGCCGCGACTGGCGAATGTTGGCGGCCTCGTCAAAGCGGGCCTTCAGTTCCACCAGCGCGGTGACCGATTTGCCGTTTTCGGCCGCCTCGCAGAGCGCATCGACAATGGGTGAGTCTTTCGAGGTGCGGTAAAGCGTCTGCTTGATCGCCAGCACATTGGGGTCCACCGCCGCCTGATTGAGAAAGCGGATCACCATGTCGAAGGTTTCATAGGGGTGATGCAGCAGCATGTCCTTGTGCCGGATCGCCGCAAACAGGTCGTCGCCATGGTCCTCGACCCGCTCGGGCACGCGCGGGGTGAACGAGGGCCACAGCAGTTCCGGGCGCGAGCCCAGCACCAGTTCCTTGAGATCGGCAATCCCCAAAAGCCCCTTGACCTCGACCACGTCATCGGCGGCGCAATGCAGCTCGTCCATGATGAGATCGCGCAGCGCCGGCGGCGCCCCGGCGGTGATCTTGAGCCGGATCACCTGCCCGCGGCGGCGGCGCTTGAGCGCGGTCTCGAATTCGCGGACCAGATCTTCGGCCTCGTCCTCGACCTCGAGGTCGCTGTCGCGCAGCACCCGAAAGGCGCAATGCCCGGTGTCGGTATAGCCCGGAAACAGCATTCCCAGATGCAAGATCAGCAATTCCTCGAGCGGCAGGAACCGCGCCGCGCCGGGCAGGCGCACGAAACGCTCGATCTGCTGCGGGATCGGCAACAGCGCCTGCATCCGGCGCTTGTCGGTTTCGCGTTCCAGCCCCAGCGCCAGACAAAACCCGGTGTTGGGAATGAAGGGAAACGGGTGCGCAGGGTCGATCGCCAGCGGCGACAGCACCGGGAACACGTTGTGCAAAAAGTGATGCGCCAGGAATTCCCGGTCCCGCGCCGTCAGCCGGGCGCGGCTCAGCAGGTGGATGCCCGCCTTTTCCATTTCGCGCCTGAGCGCGTTCCAGGTGGTTTGCTGGGTCTCCATCAGCTTGCGCGCATCGGCATTGATAAGCCCAAGTTGCTCGGCCGGGCTCAGCCCGTCGTCGGAGGGGGTGGAATTGCGTTCGCGCACCAGTTCCATCAGCCCGGCTACGCGGACGGTGTAGAACTCGTCCAGGTTGGTGGCCGAAATCGACAGGAACCGCAGCCGTTCCAAAAGCGGCACCCGCGGGTTCGCCGCCTCTTCCAGCACACGCCAGTTGAAGGCCAGCCAGCTCAGCTCGCGGTTGAAGAAACGGGCCGGTCCGGCGATTTCCAGCGACGGGATCTCGACGGCGGCGGGGAACGGGGCTTTCAGAAAGTCTGCCTGGGTCATGGGGCGCTTATGCTCGGGTTTTGTAAAGGCGCTGTGACAATTCTGCGCCTGTTAACGCAGCCTGTCCAGCGCTTCGGAGGCCATGGCGCGGGTGATGGCGCGGCCCTCGGCCAGCGCCTGGGCATCGAGCGCCGCCACCAGCGCCCGCGCCTGCCCGAGCGAGCGGTCCATCCGCACCACCAGCCAGGAAATAAGGCTCTGCGGCACCACCATCTGGCGGTCGGCAAAGAGCTTGACCAGCACCGCCGCCAGCAGGGTTTCGTCCGGTGCGGCCAGACGCAGCGCCGCGGTGGCATCGAGCCGGCTTTTCAGATCGGGCAGGCCCAGCCCCCAGTCGCGCGGCGGCGCATCGGCGCTCAGCAGCAGCCGCCCGCCCTCGGCCGCCATCAGGTTGAGCAGATGAAACAGCGCCGCCTCGGCCTCGGGCTGGCCGGCGATGTGCTGCACATCCTCCAGCACCGCCGCCCCGCCGGCCCCAAGGCGCGGCGCATCGGCGGCACAAAGCGCGGTTGCCGGCAGCAGTTCGGCGCCCTGCGCCTCGGCCCAGATTGCCGCAAGATGGCTTTTGCCCGCCCCCTCGGGCCCGATCAGCAACAGCCGCCCCGCCGGCCAGCCCTCGGGCGCGTCAAGCGTGGCCAGCGCCAGCGCATTGGCGGGGGTGACAAAGAAATCGTCGCGCCCCCGGCTGTGGCGCAGGGGCAGGGGCAAGATCAGCTGCCGGGGCATCTCAGGCCTTGCCCCCCGGAATGCTGCGCGGCCCTTCGGCGGGCATTTCGGCCAGAGTCTCGGGCGGTTCGGCCAGGGATTCAAGCCCCCGATACAGCCGCCCCTCGCGGTAACGCTCCAGCACGAAGCGGGTCAGCACGCCGATCATCGCCGCCACCGGCACCGCCACCAACATGCCGACAAAGCCGAAAAGCGTGCCAAAGGCCGAGAGCGCAAAGATCAGCCAGAGCGGATGCAGCCCCACCGACGAGCCCACCAGCCGCGGCGTGATGATATTGCCTTCGAGAAACTGGCCGACGGCGAAAATCGCCACCACAAGGCCGATCGAGAGCCAGTCGCCCCAGAACTGAAACAGCGCCAGCCCGATGGCCAGCACGCCGCCCACCAGCGCGCCGACATAGGGGATGAAGGTCAGCGCCCCGGCAATCGCCCCGGCAATCAGCCCAAAGCTCAGCCCCGCCGCCATCAGCGCCAGCGCATAGAACGTGCCCAGAATCAGGCAGACCGAGATCTGCCCGCGCACGAAACCCGACAGCACCGTGTCGATGTTGCGGGCGATCTCGCGGATCGTGGGCGCATGGTCGCGCGGCAGGTAGCTGTCGATCTTTGCCACCATCCGGTCCCAGTCGAGCAGCATGTAAAAGGCCACCACCGGCACCACGACGACAAAGACCACGGCATTGACCAGGCTCATCGCCGAAGACAAGAGCGTCTGCGCCAGTTCGCCGCCGCGCGCCTTGACCGCATTGCCGAGGCTGGCAAGGGTTTCGTTGATCGCCGATCCGGGCTCCATCAGGCTGGGAAAGGTGGTGGTCAGAAAGCTCTGCAGCCGCGCGGCAATGGCGGGGGCGGTTTCCACCAGCCCGACCAACTGGCGCACCAGCGTCGGAATGACGGCAAGGCCGATCACCACAAAGGCGGTGGTGGCAATCAGCGCGATGGTGGCGGTGGCGGTGGCGCGGCCC